>CAVIUL010000009.1:0-20295 GCA_963645885.1 bacterium
AGTAAGATAAAATGGTACAAAAGTTACCATTTTTCTTTTTAATGAAAAAAAATTATGATATAATGATTAAGAGATTAAAAATAGAAGTGGTGATATTATGTACATAAAAGAAATTAGACTACATGGATTTAAGAGTTTTGCTGATAAAACAGTTATTGAACTTGATCAATCATTTACTGGTATAGTTGGACCTAATGGTTCAGGAAAAAGTAATATAGTTGATGCGATTAGATGGGTACTTGGAGAACAAAGTATTAAGACTCTTCGTGGTAGTAATAACATGGCTGATGTAGTATTTACTGGTTCATCTTCTAGACCTGCTTCTAACTTTGCATCTGTTATGATTGTATTTGATAATAGTGATAGAACTTTAAATATAGATTATGCTGAAGTATCTGTTAAAAGAGTTGTGTATAAGACAGGAGAAAATGAATATTATATAAATTCTGAAAAATGTAGACTTAAAGATATTACAAACTTATTTATGGATTCTAGAAGTAGTAAAGAATCATTTAATATCGTACCACAAAATAAGATAGATCAAATATTAAGTGAGAAACCAGAAGAGAGAAGAGTTATATTTGAAGATGCTGCTGGTGTACTTAAATATAAAAAAAGAAAAGAAGAAAGTCTTTCTAAATTATCTAAAACACATGATAATATTGAAAGAATTAATTTAATAATTAGTGAAAACTCCGAAAATTTACTTCCACTAGAAGAAGCAGCAAGAAAAGCTCGTGAATATAAAGAAGCACTAAGTGAACTTGAAAGTGTTGAAATTGCTTTAATAGCTAAAGATATTACTACTTATAGTAGTGAAGTAGAAATTAAAAAAAGTAGAAAATTAAAACTAGAAGAAGAATTATCTAAATTAAGCAGTAATTCTACTAGTGATAATACAGAAGTTGAAAAAGTTAAACTTGATATATTAAATCTTGATGAAAAAGTTAAGAAAACAAGTAGTGAAATATTTAAGATAAATGAAACTTTACTTGATTTAAGTAATAAAAAGACTTTAATGACTGAACGTAATAAATATGATAAAACAAGTGAGGCTGTTAAAAATAATATTATTAAACTTAAAGATAGAGAAGGAGAACTTAAGAATAATATTTCTGTTATAAAAGTTGATATTGAATCTTTAAATAATAATAAGATTTCTATTAAAGATAAACTTGATAATTTAACTAAAGATTATAATACAATGAATACTACACGTGAGAAATATAATTTTGAGTTAAATCAAAAACGTAAGAATTTAATGGAAGTTAAGAATAAAATAGATGTACTTGAAACTAATATAGCAAGTATGAATAAGATTCCATATAGTGTTAGAAGTATAATAGATAATCCGACTCTTAGAGGTATTCATAATATCTTAGGTAATTTAGTTGATACTAAGGATGAATATGTATCAATGTTAGAAGTAGCTCTTGGAGCATCATCAAATAATATTGTTGTTAATGATGAAGCTTGTGCTAAAGAAGCTATTGAATATTTAAAAAGCCATAATAAAGGAAGAGCTACATTCTTTCCACTTAATGTTATAAAACCAAAAAGTGTAGATCCTGAAACATTAAGAATTGTACAAAATATAATTGGTTTTGTTGGTATTGCGAGTGACCTCGTTACATATGATTCAAAATATTATAATATAGTTATGAATCAACTTGGAAATATTATTGTTGCTAGCAATATTACTACTGCCATACAAATAAGTAAAAAAATAAATCATAGATATAGAGTAATATCACTTGATGGTGAACTTATACATGTTGGCGGTATTATGACTGGTGGTAGTTTAAAAACATCAAATTCATTTATAAGTGATAAGTATGAACTTGAAAAACTTAAGCTAAGTACAGAAGCCTTAGTGAATGATATTAAAACTAGCGAAAAGAAAGTATTATCTTATGAAGATGAATTGAATATAATTAAAGATAGTATCTATAAACTTAATATAGAACTAGTAAGTAATAATGAAACAGTTAATTCTAAAAAGATACAACTTGATAATTTAACTAATGAATATAATATGGTTTTAAACGAAATTAATAACTTAAGTGAAAATAATTTAGATAAAGAACTTAATAAAGTTATTGAAGACTATTATAATCATGAACAAGAAAAAACACTTCTTGAAAAGAATTTAGAAATTTATAATAAAGATAAACTTGAACTTAATAATACTCTTAATGAACTTGAAACAGCTATAAAGAAAATGAACACTGAATACAACAATTTAACTAATGAAATCAATAGTTTAGAGTTAGATATTACTAAACTTGATATGTCTTTAGATAGTTTACTTACTAGACTTAGTGAAGACTATAGTCTTGGTTATGAAAGGGCTAGTAAAGAATATGTTCTTGAAATTGATGAAGATGTTGCTCGTAGTAAAGTTTCATTATTAAGACGTAAAATCAAATCACTTGGAGATGTTAATTTAGGAAGTATTGAAGAATATGAAAGAATATCTACGAGAGTAAACTTCTTAAATAAACAAAAAGAGGATTTAGAGAAAAGTGAAAATGATCTATTAACTATTATTGATGATATGGATGATGTTATGAAAGATAAATTTGAAGAATCATTTAATAATATAAATATAGAATTTGGTAAAGTATTTAAGACATTATTTAAAGGTGGAAGTGCTCACTTAGAATTAACAGACCCTGATAATATTCTTGAAACTGGTATAGATATTATAGCTATACCTCCTGGAAAAAATCAAAAACCACTTAGTTTACTTTCTGGTGGTGAGAGAACTATGACAGCGATTAGTTTATTGTTCTCAATCATGAATCTTGAAAAAGTACCATTTGTAATACTAGATGAAGTAGAAAGTGCGCTTGATGAAAATAATGCTACTATATTTGGAGAATATTTACATAATTATAAAAATAGAACTCAATTGCTTGTTATAACACATAAAAAGAAAACAATGGAATTCTTGGATAGACTTTATGGTGTTACAATGCAAGAGAGTGGTGTAAGTAAATTAGTTAGTGTAAAACTTGATAATTAGTTTCACTAACTTTTTTATTGCATAAAAAAATAAGACTTAATGTCTTATTTAGTTATTACTATTTCAGTAACATTATTTTTAACTGTTAATTTTTCAATTGACGTAACATCTTTATTAATAGTAACTTTTATATTTTCAAATTGTTGATTAGAATTTAAATCTTTAATATTTGCATTAAACTTTGATAAAGTTTCTTCATTAGTTAATGTTTTAATTACATTTGAAACTGAAGTGTAATTATTGTTATCATCTTTTGTATCAACTATGTATATTGTATATTCTGTATCACTTTCTGTTATATATAGGGTAACTGTTTCTTTTTGAATTAATGATTCTTTTTGAGCTGTTAACTCATTTTTTAATGAGTTTAAATCTTCATCATTTATTGTTACTGGTGTATTGTTTTCTGTATTATTATTTTCATTATTTCCACTGTTTTTAAGTCCATCTATAACTGATTTGTTAATATCTATATATATTTCATTTCCGTTTGTTACACTTTTTATTTGAACACCTTCTAAAATAGTTGTGTTGAAGAAGTCTTCTAATTTGTATGTATTAAATACTTCTCCTTCTGTGTGACCGTTTACTATTGAAACAGATTCAATCATTGATTTAATAATTAAGTTTGCTGTTGCTTCATCTGCTGTACTATACTTCATATATAATACTTTTTCTGATGCTATATTTTGATAATCAAATGTAAATGATGCTGTTGCACCTGAAGTTTTATAGCTAACTACTATTTGTGTATCTTTTATTTCGGCATTAATATCAATTCCAGCATTTTTATATGTTTCTAATCCTTTTAAATTATTGAATTTTTCGACTATAGGTTTTAAATTATGCCTTACTTCTCCTTTAATTCCATGTCCGTTTAAATAGGAATAATATCCAAATCCAGCTAAAGCTAATACGACTATCCAGATAATTCCCCAAAATATTAATCTTGTTTTATTTCCCTTTTTCATATATCCTATCTCCTAGAATAATTATAAACAAAATAAAGTTAAAAGTAAACATATTATTTTGTTTATAAAGTAAAAAAACTCATTTAGAGTTTTTTTATATAAAATATTTTTTATTTTCTTGTATTCTTTTATTGCTTGGATTTATTTTTAATGCTTTGTTTAGATATTTTAGTCCTTCTTTTTTGTTACCAATCATGTAATAATTTATACTCATTATGTCATATATAGTTTCATTCCAACTATATTCTGAATTTATATATGTATATGCTCTTGTTTTGATTTTTAGTGCTTTTTTTCCATATTTAATACTTTCTTCATAGTTTTTAAGGCTATATTCTAATATCATTCTTTCAGTGAATGGATCTCTTAAATATGGTGCTTCCTTCATTGCTTTATCTAACCACATACGTGCTTCATCGTATCTTTTTAAATTAATATATGAAGTAGCAATAAATCTCATAGATGCACATCTTTCATCTTTCCATGTAGCAGAGGGAAGAGATAAATGTTTTATTAGAGTGTCTATACATTTATTCCATTTTTTATAATACATGTATTCTCTTCCTAAATAGTGCATATTTCTATCATCAGTTGGATCTTCTTTAACAGAAAGTTCTAGGAGTGGAAGATAACTACTTCTTGATTTAGTAGAATCTGGATAGTGGTTGATTATAATATTGTCTGTGGTTATAGAAATTTCTTCTTTTAATGGAGTTAGTATTTCGTGAACTGGATGAGTCCATTTATAGTAACCATTTTTGTGTATTTTATTAGCGTAAAAACTTATTATTGGTTTATCATTTTCATCAAGACTCCAGTTATATTTATAGTTTAATCTTGTTATTTTATTATTCCATATTTTAAGTAGTTCTTCTTTCCATCCTGACAACATTATTTCATCTAAGTCTAGACATATACATATATCTGTATCTTTTGGTATTAATTTCATTGATTCGTTACGAGCTATGTCAAATCGCCATGGTTTAATTACTTTTTGTTTAACTATTATATTTAAACTTTTCAATATTTTTAAGCTATCGTCTTCTGATCCTGTGTCTAGAACACATATATAGTCAGCTCCTTTTATTGATTCATACTACCTTTTAATGAACGCAGATTCATTTTTACAAATGGCATAAATACATACTTTAAATTTTTTCATTATGCTGAAGGTCCTGTAGGTCCGGTTGGTCCTGTTTCTCCGGTGGCACCCGTAGCACCTGTTTCACCTGTAAGTCCTGTAGGTCCAGTAGGTCCTGTAGCACCTGTAGGCCCTTGTGGTATAGTTAAATTAAGCACATAATTTGGTGCAGTACCTGTGATTGTTGCAGTTGCCTCAGTTCCTGGATCTCCTATAGTTACTGTTCCAATAGATAGAGTAGGTGTTGCTCCAGTAGGACCTGTAGCTCCAGTGGCACCTGTAGCACCCGTTGGTCCTGTAGGTCCAGTAGGTCCTGTAGCACCACCACTAGGTCCAGTTGGACCAGTAGGTCCCGTTGCTCCATAACATGTATAGAATGGCGGGAATACTTTTATTTTATTATTACAATTACAATTATTATTCATTTTGCCTCCTATAATATTATATTTTTATAATTATAGAAGGTATATTCTAAAAACCTAAAATAAAAACAAGTGATTTCTCACTTGTTATATAGCTCTCATGTTTTCTTGATTTTTAAATGGATTTTTAGGATCAATCTTATCTGTGAAAAGTATTCCATTTAAATGATCAATTTCATGTTGAAATGCTACTGCAATTTCTTCACGTACTCTTTTAGTTACTTTATTTCCTTCTTCATCTTGATATTCAACTGTTACTCTTGCAAATCTCGGAACAATACCTTCAACGTATCTAGTAACACTTAAACATCCTTCTCCTTCTTCTACATATACTTGTTCTTCGGAATGTGAAACAATTTTAGGATTAATAACTTTATATTCTTCAAATGTTCCATCATCTTTTTTATATGAAATTACGAAAAATCTTTTTGAAACTCCAAGTTGTATAGCTGCAAGGCCCATACCAGCTCTTATATTATATTTTTTAGCATATTCTTCATCTTGACTTAATCTAAGATACATAATCATGTTATTAATTAAATATAAGTCTTCTTCTGATAGAGGAAATGTAACTTCTGTACTAACTTTTTTAAGTGTTTTTATATCTTTTTCATTTAAAATATCAGACTCTTTTATCATATTCTTTTTCCTCCTCGGTAGTATTTTATCAAAAAAGTATAAATATTTCAAATTTTATTGAAAAAAAGAGTTAATAATTATATAATATTTTTAGTAGAAAATAGGAGTTGGGTATATGAATACGCATAAAATAAGTATGATTTTTGCTAGTATTGGCATTATTTTAGTGGTAATTTTAATGATAACTGCGACATATGCATACTTTTCGTTAGAAATTGTTGGAGAAGGTACTGATATGAGTATGGTAACGTTTAATAAGAATGTTCAAATTACTTATGTTGATACAAGTAATGTATCTTTAACAAATGCTTATACAGGCGAGAGCATTAGTAAAACTTTTACTGTTGAAAATACTGGGGATGTAGTTGTCTATTATGATATTAAACTTAATGATTTAGTTAATAATTTTGCTAATCCTGACGATTTAGTTTTTACTCTTAGTGGAAGTAATGGTGGAGCTTATATTAAAAAAACTACTATGCCAGTATCAAATCCTATAATAGCTTCAAGCATTAAATTAGAACCTGGTGTTAAACATTCTTATGTTATGGGTATTACATTTTTAAAAACAGATGAAGATCAAAGTGATAATATGAACAAAACATTTTCAGCTAATATAAATATTACTTCATCTACTAAATATAATCCTTCTAAAGATATATACGATAGCGGAACTTTAGGAAGCAAGATTGTTGCTAGTTCATCAAGTGAGCTTAATATAAATTATGCTACTACTGATGGAGAAGGAGTATACTATACAAATGATGCTATAAATGGTGAAACGATATATTTTTATAGAGGAACTAAAGCACTAAATAATAACGTTTTATTTGCTGGTAATTGTTTTAAAATAGTTAGAACTACTATTGATGGTGGTATTAGACTTGCATATAATGGAGTAGCTAGTGATGGCGTATGTAGTGATACAGATACCGCTATATTGGATACAACAACTAAATATAATAATAATTCAAATTTCAATGCATATGTTGGATATATGTATGGTTCTGCTGATAGTAGTACTTATACAGATGAACATAATAACGTTAATTCTAGTGTTATTAAAACTGCTTTAGATAATTGGTTTACTGCTAATATTAGTAATTATTCTTCATATTTAGAAGATTCTATATATTGTAATAATAGAAAAACTAGTAAGTTTATTTTAAATAATGTTACATATGGTTTTGATGGATTTTCTAATAAAAATACTGGTTATATTTCTTATAAAAATGATTTTATTGATATGAAACCTACATATAATTGTGTTAATAGAAAAGATAGATTATCTGTTAAAAACAGTAATGGTGTTAGTGTACTTTCTAATTCCGTTGGTTTATTAACAAGTGATGAATTAACATTTGCTGGATTTAGTGGAAGTACTTCTAATACAACAAATTATTTATATACAAGTAGTGCTTATTGGACAATGTCTCCTGCATACTATAATGGTTCTAAAGCATATAATTATATAGCTAATGGAGCTAAATTAGGAGTTTTAGCTGTTGATAGTACAAGTGGTATTAGACCAGTAATAACTCTTAAAAAGGATACTAAAGTTATTAGTGGAGATGGAAGTTTAAGTACACCATATAAGGTTACTGATTAGGAGGTTTTTATGAATATTTTAGATGCTGTTATTATAACAATATTAATTGTAGGCGTTCTTGGTGGAATGAGTAGAGGATTAATTAAACAAGCTGTCTTACTTATTGGACTTGTTGTTTGCTTAGTTCTTGCATTTTCTCTTAGAACTCCAATTGCTACATTCATGTATGAATACTTACCATTCTTTAAGTTCGGAGGATTATTTAGTGGTGTATCAATAATAAATATATTACTTTATGAATTAATTGCATTCTTAATTATATTTTCATTATTATATTTAGTACTTAGAATTTTATTAAAGATTACTGGTATTATTGAAAAAATATTAGATATGACAATTATATTAGGATTCTTTTCTAAGATTGGTGGAGGAATAGTTGGTTTTATAGAAGCGTATATTATTGTATTTGTATTCTTATTTGTATGTAGTCAACCATTTATTAGAGTTACTGGACTTGAAACATCTAAAGTTGGTAATTTCATTTTAGATAAGACACCAGTAATGAGTGGTGCTATAGAAGACACTAGAAAAGCTATTAATGAAGTATATACACTTACTACTAAATATAAAAATGATAAAAATAAATTAAATCAAGAAACTATTAAATTATTTATTAAGTATGATATAATTACTGAAGAAAACGTTCAAAAATTACGTGAGAAAGGAAAATTATAATGATATATCTTGATAAAGAAGAAAATTTTGATGATTTAATAAAAGAAGGAACTGTGCTTGTAGATTTTTATGCTACTTGGTGTGGACCTTGTAAAATGCTTGAAGGCGAACTTGAAAACATAGAAGATAAAATTAAAATAGTTAAAGTTGATATTGATAAGTTTCAAAAACTTACCATGAATTATAGAATAATGAGTGTTCCAACTATGATATTTTTCAAAAATGGAGAAAAAAATGAAGAAGTTATCGGCTTTCATACAAGTGACGAACTTTTAGAAATAATTAATGGACTTAAATAGTCCATTTTTTGTTTTATTATTTTTAATTCTTTGATATAATAAAGTAGAGTAGAAGATACAGGAGTTTATATGATAGAGTTAAAGAATGTTTGCAAGGAGTATAAAGCTAAGAATGGAGTTGTAACTAAAGCACTTAATAATATTAATATTAGTTTACCTAGTACTGGTCTTATATTTATTTTAGGTAAAAGTGGTAGTGGTAAAAGTACACTTCTTAATTTAATAGGATGTATGGACAAGGTTACAAGTGGCGAAATACTTATTAATAATATTTGTGTTTCTAAGCTAAGTGAGAGCAAACTTAATGATTATAGAAACTCATGTTTTGGTTTTATATTTCAAGAACATAATTTAATTGAAAACTTTACTGTGTATGACAATTTAAAACTTCCAAGTACTTTAAAAAGACTTAAATATAAAAAAGAAGATTATGATAAATATTTATCTTTAGTATCGTTAAATGATTTAGGAAATAGAAGAATTAATGAACTTTCTGGTGGACAAAAAGCAAGAGTTTCTATTGCAAGAGCTCTAATTAAAAATCCAAATATTATACTTGCTGATGAACCTACTGGAAACTTAGATGTTACTAATTCTACCCAAGTGTTTGAGATACTTAAGAATATCTCTAAAGATAGATTAGTAATTGTAGTTAGTCATGATATAGAATATGCTTATAAATATGCTGATAGAGTTATTGAGATTGAAGATGGGAATATAGTTAAAGATAATACTATAAATCAAACTCTTGAAACTAATAGTGAAATTAAAATTGTTAAATCAAGGTTATCATTCTTTAGTGCTATTAAATTTTCATCAATGAATTTAAGAAAGAAAACATTTAGATTATTAATTGTTTCAATAATTTTATCTGTAACTCTTGCATTATTTGGATATTCCTATTTAATGAGTGATATCGATATTATTAATACTCATGTTAAAACAATGATAGATAATAATGAAACTGAAATGACTCTTGTTAAAAAATACCTGGTAAAAATCTTAGTGATATAAATCCTGCGCTTAATATAAGTGATGAAGAAATAAAATATATTCGTAATAATATAACTAATAATATTGAGCTTACTTATAGATTGGTTCTTGATAATGAATTTATGGAATTAGAAAAGAATATGGATTTTGAAAATCCTAATTTAGAACTTACTTATAATGCTTATTATAATCATACATACACAGAATCAACCTTTATAGAAAAATCTAAAGAAAGTTTAGAAAGTTTAAAACTTATTGGTAGTGCTCCTACTGGTAAAAATGATATTGCTATATACAAAGTACTTGCTGACTATTTATTAATAAATGGAACTATTATATTAGATAGTGATTCTAAGGGAAATCTAATACAAAAGACATGGTATCCTAAAGACTATAATGATTTAGTAAACTCTCATAAAAAAATACTTTTGACAAATGGAAACTTTAAAAATTCAAAAAAATATTATGTTGTTATAACTGGTATTATCGATGAAGATTTAAGTAAGTTTGAAGTTCTTAAAACTATTGATAGAACTAAAGCAGAACATGAACAAAAAAGTTTACTAGATGAATTTAGTAATAAATATATGCCATTATTAAATTTAAGAATAGTTAGTGATAGCTTTTATAAAGATACAGTAATAGATAAAAATAATATACTTGATAATAATTTATTTGATTTAACTTATGCTTATAATAATGAAAAGTATTATACAAGTTTTAGTAGCAGTTTAATAAGTTCAGTTGAAATGAATATATATGATGGTAAAAATACAAAGAAAATAAGTGATATTAAAGAAGATGAAATAGTCTTAGATATGGCTTTAATTTCTAAAATGAATGGTGGAGATAAGTTCTATTCTGAACAGTTAGAAATATATACTAAAAAAATAGATAAAGAGTATGAGGATAAGTTAAAGCAAAGAGAAAAGAAACTAGAAGAAGAATTAAAGAAAGCAATGGATGATCCAGAGTACGTTATTAAAGATATACCTGAAGTAGCTAAACTTGATGAAAGTAAGATATTAGATGATTTTAATAAAAAATTTATTAATGATTTTGGAATAATAGGTAAAACCATAAATGTTACTATAAATGATTTATATAAAGAAAATAATTATAAATCATATGATCTAAAAGTAATAGGTTATGTGTATGGTAATAATGGAAATAATAGTGATAAATCTTTAGTTAATGAAAAAATAATTAGTGAATACATGAGAGGTAATAGAGAAACTTATAAAATTAATATTAATGAAAAAGAAGAAGATAAAATTAAAGATTTATTAGTTAAGTATTCTGATGATAAGAATTTTAATATAACTACATTATATAGTTCAACTATTAAGTCATTAAAAACTAGTGTTAACAAGCTAAGTGGATTGTTTAAGAAAATATCATATGGATTGATAGGATTTTCTATAGTACTTTTAACATTATACATATTAATGAGTATAAATAATAGTAAGAAAGAAATTGGCATTTTAAGAAGCTTAGGTACTAAAATAAGTGGAATATATAAGATATTCTATATTGAGGGATTAATAATTGGAGTAATTTCTATAATACTTTCGTCTATTCTTATATATTTTGGTACTGGATTTATAAATAACTATATATCTAAAGATTTATTTTATAGTGTAAAACCAATAGTATTTAATCCAGTTGTTATATTATATATTTCAGTAATTATATTTGTTGTAGTAAGTATATCAAGTTTAATACCATTAATTAAAATATCAAAAAATAAGGTTATTGATATCATATATGATAAATAAAAATAGATTAGAAAAAGGAGTGTGTAAAATTATGAAAAAGAAAGGATTTACATTAGTTGAATTATTAGCTGTAATAGCAATATTAGCAATACTTGTAATCATTGCTCTTCCAAATGTAATAAGTATGTTTAATAGTGCTAAAAAGAATATATTTTTAACTGAAGCTAGATCTGTGTATAAAGAAGTTTCTAAAAAGTATATTACTGAAAGTTTAAAAGGAAATACATTAACAGAAATATATTCTGGTGATGATAGTAAATTAGATATTTCATCTAAGAATCTTGATTATTGTGTTCTTTTAGATAGTCAAGGTAAGATAGAAGAAATAGCTGTTTCAGATGGAAATTATTATGTACAGTTAAGCAATATTAGTGATGCTGATTCAATAACAGTTGATGATGTAAAAGAAGGCACATTAGATAAAATGGAATGTGGTGGACTTAAAAATGGAAATGGTGCTTCATATATAAAGAAATTATATGATAATGAAACAACAAGAAAAGATAATAATTTAAAAAAAGATAATACTAAAGATCAAAATATAAGATATGAAGGAGCTGATCCTAATAATTATGTATCATTCAATGGAGAACTTTGGAGAATAATTGGTGTTTTTGGTAATAACATTAAATTAGTTAGAAATCAAAAACTTGGTGATTTAGCTTGGGATTCATCTTGGATTTATGGAGAAAACTATGGATATGGTGTTAATGAATGGAGCACTGCTGCTTTAAAGAGATTCTTAAATAATAAATATTATTCAGGAAGTACTGTTGATTGTTATTCTGGATATAACACTACAGCTTGTCCATCTGGAAGTTTAAATGCGACTGCGAAAGCAATGATAGATAATCATACTTGGAATACAGGTGCTGTTGATTTAGGTGAAATAGAAAATGTTAATATTGGATTTATAAGTACTATATCTGTTTATGATGCTGAAAGAGGTACTGCTGTTGGTAATGATTGTACTTCAACTTATTATTGTAATGATTCAATAACAAGAACAACTACTTGGAAAGGATATGTAGGACTTCCTTATGCATCTGATTGGGCTTATGCTAGTAGTGAAAAAGTTTGTGAAACAAATTTAGATGATGGTTATGATACGACAAAAGGTTCATATGATAATATGACTTGTAAAAAGAATAACTGGATGCATTATGGAAGCACAGTTGATGATGGTATGTGGATGATTTCTCCGACTATATCTTATGGTGCATTTAGTGTAATGGCTGTTTATGGAGATGGTGGACTTGCTGATGGAGTTGCATGTACTGCTATATCATTTTTCCCATCTGTATATTTAAATTCTAGCGTTAAAATTATAGGTGGAACCGGAACTAAAACAGATCCATATTTACTTGAATTATAAAATTTTATAAAAATAGTAAGCACTAGAAATAGTGCTTTTATTATGGTATAATCTTGGAGAAAGAAGAGGTGAGTCGCTAGGCTGTATTCCTAGTGGATGTATGGATTATAAAGATATTAATACTTATGATTATCCTTTAGATGAATCTTTAATAGCACAAGTACCTATTAAAGAGCGTGATCATTCTAAACTTTTAGTGGTAAATAAGTATGATGGAAAATATAAAGATGAAATATTTTATAATATTAAGAATTATCTTCATGAAGGAGACACATTAGTTCTTAATAATACTAAAGTATTACCTAGTAGAATTATTGGTTACAAAGAAGAAACTAATGCTAAGATTGAAGTATTGTTGCTTAAAGAAATTGAAGGAGATGTTTGGGAATGTCTTGTTAGACCTCAAAAGAGAGTACACATTGGAACTATTATTAAGTTTGATGATGAGTTTAAGTGTGAAGTAGTAGATGTATTTAAAGATGGTATTACTCATGTTAAATTAATGTATAGTGGTATATTAGTAGAACATTTAGATAAAGTTGGAGCTATGCCACTTCCACCTTATATTCATGAGAAACTTAAAGATAATAGTCGTTATAATACTGTGTATGCTAAAAGAGAAGGTAGTGCTGCTGCTCCTACTGCTGGACTTCATTTTACTAAAGAGTTACTTAGTGAACTTGAAGATATGGGTGTAAATATTTTATACGTAACACTTAATGTTGGGCTTGGTACGTTTAGACCAGTTAGTGAAAGTGATATAACTCATCATGATATGCATAGTGAAAAATATGAAATAACTGAAGAAGTTGCAAATAAACTAAATGAATGTAAAAAGAATGGTAAGAGAATAATATGTGTTGGTACTACTAGTCTTAGAACTTTAGAAGCTAATATATCTAAATATGGAGAGTTTAAGGCAACAATTGAAGAAACTGGTATATTTATATATCCTCCATATGAATTTAAGTCAGCAGATGCTTTAATTACTAATTTCCATTTACCTAAGAGTACACTTGTTATGTTAGTATCTGCGTTTAGTAGTGTAGATATAATTAAGAATGCTTATATGCATGCACAAAGTCTAGAATATAAATTCTTTAGTTTTGGAGATGCAATGTTTTTAACTAATGAGGAGGTAAAGTAATGGATTTAAAATTTAAATTAATAAAAGAATCATCTTGTGGAGCTAGACTTGGAGAATTCGAAACACGTTGGGGTCATCATAAAACACCTATGTTTATGCCAGTCGGAACTCAAGCTACAGTTAAGACACTTAGCCCAGAAGAATTAAAAGATGCAGGTGCTGATATAATACTATCAAATACATATCATTTATGGCTTAGACCTGGAGAAGATGTAGTAGATAATGCAGGTGGTCTTCATGAGTTTATGAATTATAAGACTGGGCCAATTTTAACTGATTGTGGTGGATTTCAAGTATTTAGTTTAGCTAAACCAAAAGATATAAGTGAAGAAGGCGTTAAGTTTAAAAGTCATATAGATGGAGCTAATTTATTCTTAACACCTGAAAAAAGTATTGAAATACAAAATAAACTTCATTCTGATATAATGATGAGTTTCGATGAATGTCCTCCTTATCCAGTAACACATGAATATATGAAAAATAGTATTGAAAGAACTCTTAGATGGATGAAAAGAAGTAAAGATGCTCATAAAGATCCTGAACATCAAGCATTATTTGGTATTGTTCAAGGTGGAGAGTTTGAAGATTTAAGAAAATTTTCTGCGATAGAGACTGCCAAACTTGATTTTGATGGTTATAGTGTTGGTGGTGTTTCAGTTGGAGAAGACGAAGAGACTAAACTTAAAATGATAGAGTATGCTACTCCATATTTACCTAAAGATAAGATTCGTTATTTAATGGGTGTAGGTGAACCGATAGATTTAATTGATGGAGTTATTCGTGGAATAGATATATTTGACTGTGTACTTCCTACAAGACTAGCTAGACATGGAAATGCATTAACTAGAAATGGAAGAACTAATTTAAGAAATGCTAAATTCAAAATGGATTTAAGTCCAATTGAAGAAGAGTGTGATTGTTATGCATGTAAGCATTATACTAAATCATATATTAGACATTTATTAGTAGCTGATGAAACATTTGGTCAAAGACTTATTTCAATTCATAATATAAGATTCTTAACTAAATTAATGGAGGATATAAGACTTCATATTGAAAATGATGATTTACTTGAATTTAGAGAAGAGTTTGTAAGCAAATATAAAAAGGATAAGAGTGAAAAATAACTCTTATTTTTTTGTTACTCCAATGATACCACCGGTAATTGAAGATAATATTAGAGATAAATAATATACTAAAGCTCCAAAAGAATATTTTGAGATAAATAGAGTTATAATTGAAAATAAAATACAAATAGAAGCACCAACTATAAAACCATTTAAGTATCCTTTTGATCTTTCTAGTGATGAAGTTTTAAATCCTAAAATGAAGAATAGAAGTAAAATGATTATATAATTTATTATACTTACTGTGTTATAGCTAAGAATTTCTAAATAATAAATTAAAGATATAATTAAAAGATATATTAAGAAAAGTATTAGAAATAAAGATATACTTTTTAAATAATTAATAATTTTATTCATTTTATCACCTAATTAAGTATATTTATGATTAAAAAATATATGAATTAAACATAATAATAGTAGGTGATATAAATGGATTTAGTAATGGTAATAATTAGAACTGTGTTTTTCTATTTGTTCGTACTTATTATATTTAGACTTATGGGTAAACGTGAGATAGGAGAGTTATCTATACAAGATTTGGTAGTTAGTTTATTGATTGCTGAATTAGTTGCGATAAGTATTGAAAATTATAAAGATTCTATGTTACTTACAGTAATACCTATACTTATACTTTTATTCTTTGAAATAGCTGCTGGATATTTGTCATTAAGATTTAATAAGTTTAGAAATATTATGGATGGTAAACCAGCTCTTATAATAAATAGAGGAATAATAAATTATAAAGAGATGATGAAACAAAGATATTCTTTAGATGATTTATTATTAGAACTTAGAAACAATAATATTAAGAATCTTAAAGATGTAGAGTATGCTGTACTTGAAAATAGTGGAAAACTTAATGTATTTAAATATAATTTTTTAGGTTTTGATTCTGCGAATCCATTTCCATTAATATTAGATGGTGTTGTTCAAAAAGATACATTATGTTATATAGATAAAGATGAAAAATGGTTACATGATTATTTGAGATGTAATGATCTTAAAAAAGAGGATATATTTTATGCATTTTATAAGAATAATAAGATTTATGTTATTAAGAGAAATGAATTAATTAGATAGTACCTTCTTTATTTCTTTTGCATAAAGGTATGTACTTAAAAGAAGGTTAATTATTATTGATAATATAAGAGAGTACATGCCTATTTTAAGGAGCGATAAAGTAGCTATTGAGATTAATCTTACGATTGAAGATATGATAGTGCATTTCATAGCACTTTTAGATTTACCTAGAGCTTGTAGAGCATTTATAAGCGGATACTCAATATAGAATAATATAGTAAATGGACTTAGTAGTCTTATATAATCTAGACCTAGAGTAGTATGATATAAAATATTTAAAAAGAACGTTGGAAATAAAGTTATTATAAGAGTGGATAGTCCACCTATAGAGCATGAAATTAAAACTATTTGTTTTATTCTTTTTTTACACATTTCATTATTACCTAGGCTATAATATTTGGAAAGTTCTGGTACTAGAGATGTAGCCATATTTTGAGTAAAAAATTGTGGCATTAAAAGTAGTGACATTGCATAAGCGTTGATAACTCCATACTCATAAACTATAAAGTCTTTAGAATAGCCTACGTACATTAGAACGTTTGTAAGAACTATTGGCTCTAAGAAATAAGAAATTGATCCTATTATTTTGCTTGAAGTAGAAGGTACACATATATCCATTACTTTTTTTATATCATTTTTATTAAAATCATTTATAGATGGTCTAATATTTTTAGGAAAGAAATACATCATTACTAGTTGTGATACAACTTCACCTGCTGCATTTACTAAAATAATAAAACTAATTGCATGTATTAAACTGATACTTAAAAATTTATTTATAAATAGTGTTATTAGTATTAGTCTTGCGACTTGTTCAATAAAGTTAGATAACATATATGGAAACATATTTTGTTTTCCCCAAAAATACCCTTTTATAATTGAAGAAATGCTTATGAATGGAGTTACTAGTGAAAGACATATTATTGGAAAATATAATGATTCATTTTTAAGAAGTGTGCTTAGTGTTGGAGCTAGTAATATAGTTATTCCTATTATAAAGATGTTAATAATTATTGAAAGAGGAATTATTGAAGTGAATAATGTTTTAGTTCTTGAACTTTTTTCTGATATTATTTTTGATAATGCAGTAGGGTAAGATAGAGTTGCAAGTACACTTAAAAGAGAACTAGTCGGAGCAAGCAAACTATATAGTCCCATACCTTCAGCACCTAGTTTTCTGGTTACTATTATTCTTAATACGAAACCTACTAATTTACCAATTACTCCGCCAATAAGTAATACTAGTGTTGATTTTAAAAATATATTATTTTTTATTTTATTTAACATAATAAAGTATATGATGTAGTTGATAAAGATATTTATTTATGATATTATTAATGTGTTCTTATAGGACAACAATTTTAAAAATTACCTTATAAAGAGTGACTGAGAGACTGGCTCTATGAAGTTACACCAACCTATTTGATTAGGTGGTAAACCCAGATGGATGAGGATAACTTATATATACCTAAGTTATCTTAGGTATTTTTTCTTTTTAAGGTAATTGTAATCTTGGAAGGAGGAAATATATATGAGATTATTTAGTAATGAAATTGTTTTTAGAGGACATCCTGATAAAGTGTGTGATCAAATAAGTGATGCTTTAGTGGATGAGCTTATTAAAGGTGATAAGAAAAGTAGATGTGCGATTGAAACTATGGGTGGTAAAGGTAAGATATTTATTACTGGGGAGGTTACATCTAAAAGTAGAGTTGATATTCCTAAAGTTGTGAAGAGAGTTCTAAAAGACGTTGGGTATAGCTCTGACTATGAAATTATTAATAATATTGGTGTACAAAGTAGAGATATTGCGATGGGGACTAATAATGAAGTAATGGGTGCTGGAGATCAAGGTATGATGTTTGGATATGCTTGTAATGATAATGATAAGTTTTTACCTACATCTATGGTTATACTTCAAGAGTTAAGTAAAAAGTATGATGAACTTAGAAAACTTGATTCTAGATTTAAAAGTGATGGTAAAGCACAAATTACTGGATACTATGATGAAGATATGAAACTCTTAGGTATTAAAACATTTACTATTAGCTATCAGAATACTGAAAAAGAAAGAAATGAAACTGATAAAATAATTAAAAATATTTGTGATGAGATTTGTTCTAAATATAATATTAAAGTAGAAGAATACTTGATAAATCCAACTGGTAAATTTGAAATAGGTGGTTTTGAAGGTGACGCTGGACTTACAGGTAGAAAGATAGTAGTTGATAGTTATCAAGGTTTTGCTCCTGTTGGTGGAGGTGCTTTTAGTGGTAAAGATCCAACTAAGGTAGATAGAAGTGGTGCATATAAAGCTAGACTTATTGCTATACATTATTTAAAAAAATATAATCTTAAGTGGTGTAAAGTACAACTTAGTTATGCGATTGGTATTAGAAAACCTTTAGCAATCTATATCGATAGTGACAAAGGAAATCTTCCAGAAGAAGTAACTATTAATAAATATAAAAGTTTATATGAAGAATGTGAACCTAAGAATATGATTGATGATTTAAACTTATTAAATGAAACATTTTATGAAAGAAGTAAATTTGGACATTTTTAAAAGTGTAAAGTTTATGCATAAACCTTGATATAAAAAATTAATATGATATAATTAAATTAACCTAGATGAAATATAGCTCAATAAACCGGCTATGTAATACTATAGGGGGACTAATTAGTATATGGTGTTGAATATTGCATTTAATGCAAGATCCCGAGTATGTTATGTGTCCTACCACCTCGTGCGAAACGCGAGTTTTATTACACTATATTTACCTAGGTATTTTTTTATGGTATAATATAAGCACTTTTGAAGGAGTGAAAGATATGAATCTTTGTAGACTTGAGAGCCTAATTGGAAGTGAAAACTTAGAAAAAGTTAGAAAACTTAAGGTGCTTATTATAGGTCTTGGTGGAGTAGGAGGTTATGCTCTTGAATCTTTAGTTAGATGTGGAGTAGAAGATATAACTATAGTAGATGGAGATACTATTAAACCAAGTAATATAAATAGACAAATTATAGCAACTTCTCGTAATAATAATAAATATAAAACTAGAGAATGGAAAAAAAGAATTAAACTTATTAATAAAAATGCATGTGTTAATATAATAAATACTTATATTACACCTGATAATATAGAATTATTATTTGGTGAAAAGTATGATTATATGATTGATGCTTGTGATACAACTCGTGTTAAAGTTGAACTTGTTAGAAGATGTCATGAGAATGGTATTAAGCTTGTTTCATCAATGGGTACAGCTAAAAAGTTAGATGCCACTAAATTAATAATAACTACTCTTGATAAGACTAATACAGATCCACTTGCTAAAAAAGTTAGACATGAACTTGGAAAAGATAAAGCTTTAATGAAAGATGTAGTAGTTGTAACATCAACTGAAAAAGCAATAGATACCAAGAATATGCTTGGCTCTAGTGCATTTGTTCCAGCTGTTGCAGGACTTTATATAACAAACTATATAGTTAAAGATGTATGTAAGATGTAACTTAGGTTATATCTTTTTTTATGGAAATTTTAAAAAAAGAAGTGTTTTGATGATTTACTTCTAAAGATAATAATAGAGGGTAGTTGGGTGCCTTCTAGAAAGAAGGAATTTAAATGAATGAAATAATTGAATACACTGAAAAAGTATTTGAAGACATTAAGCGTATTGATGAAGAAGGGAGCGAGTATTGGTTTGCTCGTGAATTACAAATTGTTCTTCAATATAAAGAATGGAGAAAATTTTTAGGAGTTTTAGAAAAAGCACGCACCGCATGTAATAAAAGTAAAAATAAGGTTCTTTATCATTTTGTCCAAGTCGACAAAATGATAAAACTGGGCAAAGGAGGTGAAAGAATTGTTGATGACTATAAGCTATCTAGGTATGCTTGTTATTTAATCGTACAAAACTCTGATTCTAGAAAAGAAGTTGTTGCCCTAGGTCAAACTTATTTTGCTGTTCAAACTAGAAAACAAGAACTTAGTGAGAAAGAATATCTTG
>CAVIUL010000009.1:20578-25094 GCA_963645885.1 bacterium
TAGTGAATCTAAAGCTAATGAAACTCATTATATTGTAGGCAAAAATATAAGAGAAACTATTCTTAAAAATGGTGGAATTATGCCTGAGGATATGTCAACGCCTGATAAAAGTTTAAAAGAACTTGAAAAAGATAAAAATAAAAAACTACCTTTATAAGTAGTTTATAATGTCTTTTGATTTTGAGGTTTTATTCTTAAGTCTTCACTTTCAAGTTCTTCTTTTGTTTTTGAAAGTGGTTCATGACCTTTAGTGAATGAATTTAAATAAATACTTCCATTAATTGATTTAAAATCTTTTGTTGTGTATCCAGTTTTAGTGTTATAAAATGAGTCTCCATATGTTCTTGCCATATTTTCATCTAATATATGGTATCCATCTATTAATAATTTTTCTACTTCACTTTTATCTTCATCTTTTATAAAGTATCCAGGAGATGGAGTTTTTAATATCATACCATTATGTGTTAAATATTCACTTTTTTCATCAGTAAAGAATTGTCTATATGTTGGATCTATTAAATATGGAGTTAATGTTCCGTTTACATTGAATCTTGCTACTGTGAATGAGTGACCTTCTATATCATTTGTAATTACATTTTGTGTCATGCATGGATGAGTTTCAACACCTAAATCGTTTAAATAATACGTTATGATAGCTTGTGCTTTATCACATTTAAATTCGAAACTAAAGTTATCAAAATCATCTGTGAATTTGCATCTTGTAAGATAACAAATATTATCTAAGAATAAATTTAATTCTTCTTCTGAAAGAGGAGTGTTACTTTCAATCTTTCTTTCTAACTCAGCAATTACTTTAGAATCAATATTTACTGTTTTAGGAGTGCTTTTCATTATAAATTTCATTTTTTCACCTTAATACTATTATTAAATTTATACATTTCTGTTTCGTATTTGTTTTTTCTTGGTGTATAGTATTTCCTTCCTTTTAAATTGTCTGGCATATATTCTTGATCTACCCAGTAGTTTGGATAGTTATGCGGATATTTATAGTTTGGGCTAGACGTTCTAATGTGCGCTGGTATTCTTCCAACTGACATGGTATTTATGTCTTTAATAGCTTCATTAATTGCCATATCTGCTGAATTACTTTTAGGACTTAATGCCATATCTATTACTGCACAAGAGAGTGGTTTAACTAATTCTGGATATCCAATTCTTTCACTTGCTTCAACTGCGGCAACTACTTTAGGGCCAATCATTGGATTTGCAAGACCTATGTCTTCATAAGCAATAACAATCATTCTTCTATATATTGAATCATAGTCTCCACTCACTATTAGTCTTGCTAAGTAGTGAAGGGCAGCATCAACGTCACTTCCTCTAATACTTTTTTGAAATGCAGATAACATATCATAATGACCATCCTCATCTTTATCAGTGAAGAATGATGGAGTATTAGTTGTTTCTTTTATATTATCAATTGTTACTTCTTTATTGTATCCGTAATAATTAAATTCAATAAGATTATATGCAAATCTTATATCTCCGTTAGATATTTTAGCAATATATTTTATAGTTTTGTTATCCATCTTTATATCTGGAAGAACATTTTTAACTCTTTTGATACCTGTTTCAATATCTTCTTCACTTAAAGCGTGAAGTTCAATTAATTGACATCTACTTCTAATAGCAGGATTAATTGAGTGATACGGATTAGAATTAGTAAGACCAATTAGTACAATAAGACCACTTTCGATATAAGAAAGTAATATATCTTGTTTATCTTTATTCATTCTATGTATTTCATCTACGATAAGAATCATATTTCCATACATTTTAGCTTCCTCAATAACTACTTCAAAATCTTTTTTAGAATTAATAGTAGCATTAAGCATTCTGTATCTAATACCAAGCTCATTTATTAAAGCAAGAGCAATAGTAGTTTTACCACAACCACTATTACCATAAAAAATTATATTAAAAAGTACTTTATTCTTTACTAAATTAGTTAGTACTTTGCCTTTACCAATAAGATGCTTTTGACCAAGTACATCTTTTAAATTATTAGGTCTTAATTTATTTTGCAATAATTCCATAGTACACCTCATAAGTATTTTATCAAGTTTATTATTAAATTTAAAGTCATTTAAAAGTCATTTTAAACAAATATTATTGTTATTGATATATTTATTTGTTATAATGAGTATGCATTAATAAAAGAGGAAGCTATGAAAAAGATAAGACTTAGAAGTATTTTATTAGCAGTGTTAACAATAGGGTTGTTTTGGTACATATTGAAGGATAATTTTAGTGAGTCGGTCACTTTATTACTTTCATCTAATATATGGTATTTATTATTAGTTGTAATTACATATATTGTTTATTTTTTTGTAGAAGCGTATTTACTTTATTTACTAATTAATAAAGTAAATAATTCTTATTCTTATAAACAAACTTTAGAATTAAATTTAATGACTAAATTTTTTAATGGAATAACACCATTTTCTTTAGGTGGACAACCACTTCAAGTGTATGAACTTAGTAAAAGTAAAGTAAGGGTTACTGAGTCTTTATTAGTTATTGTAGAAAACTTTATAGTTTTACAAATATCTATGACAATAATGTCTCTTGTATCTTTGGGAGTTTGCTTATATAATGGATTTATTCCTACTAGAATGTTATGGGTTTTAACTATAATAGGTGTATTTATAACAATTATTTCTTTCTTTATGGCAATATTTATGGGATTAAAAATACGTTATGCTAAAAAGGCTGGAAAATGGTTTATAAATATTCTTAGTAAATTTCATATATTAAAGAACAAAGAGGAATCATATCTAAGATGGACTAATAAATGTGACGAATATAATACTAGTTTTAGAATATTATTAAAAGATAAAACGTTTATTCTAAAATGTATATTTCTAAATATACTTTATATGGCAATATTTTGTATGATACCATTCTTTGTATTTAAAGCATTAGATGCGAATATTAGTATTAATATGTTTTATGTAATAATACTCGCTTGTTTTGTTTATATTTCAGCATCATTTATACCAATTCCTGGTGCTAGTGTAGGTATGGAGTACGCATTTATTAATTATTTTAAATTAATAGTTAGTAGTTCTTTAGTAATGCCCGGTGTATTACTTTGGAGATTTGTTTCTTATTATATACCAATGATAGCTGGAGGAATATTATTCAATATTAAAGATTCTATAAAGAAGTAAGAAATTACTTCTTTTATATTGTTAATTTTTCTTATAAATGTTATTATATTTAATGATAGGAGAGAGTAAAATGAGTAAAGAAAATAAATTACTTTTTGGTATATGTTTTGGAATAATATTTATAATATCAGTATCTACTTCATATGGATACTTCAGTTCTACGATTAGAAACGATAGTGTAAAAGATCAAGTAGTTACAACTGGTACATTAAGTTTAAGATATGTAGATGGTGCTGAAATAAATATGCAAAATATAACTCCAGGAGCAACAGTTACAAAAACGGTTTATGTAGCAAACACTGGAACTTTAAATGCAACATATAATCTTGTATGGCAAGAATTAGTTAATGAAATTACTAATAATGAAATGTTGATTGAAGGAACATGCACTAGACTTGATGGAACAAGTGAGACTGTAAGTGGTACATGTAATAATATATCAAGCACACCAATTTCCTCGAATGTAATTAAGAGTGCTGTTTCTATTGAACCAAATATAATTCATAAATATGATTTAACTATAACATTTAAAGAAACTAATGCAAGCCAAAATTATAATCAAAGTAAGAAATTTAGTGGTGTTATTGGCGTAAGAGAATCTACAACTTTAGATTTTTCGAGTGATAGTTGGGATACGATTATTTCTAATGTTAAAGCCGGAAAGGGTTCTTCTTATGAAGTTGGAGCAACAAAAGAAGTAACTTTGAGTACACTTGGTACACATACTATTAGAGTTGCAAATAATACAACGCCAAGTGAATGTTCTACCAGTGGTTTTTCACAAACAGCATGTGGATTTGTACTTGAGTTTGTTGATATTATTACAACGCATTCTGTGGATAGCGGCGGTGTAAGCGGTTGGAATGAAACTACTCTTTATACATATTTAAATAATACTATATATAATGAATTGCCTAATAATTTAAAAAATTCAATAATAAATACTACTGTTGTTTCAAGCCCTAGTATTGTTAGCGAAGAAGATATAGTGTCAACAGATAAAATGTACTTACTTGCTCCAAGTGAAATTTATAGTGATTGGAATGATAGTTCTGATATATCAAAAAATTTAACAAGACAACTTGATTATTATAAATCAAAAGCCACTACTTTAAGTAACAATTCCAGTGTTTTTAAATCATTTGAAGGTAATAATATTGAATGGTGGACACGTTCTGCTGAACATATTGATAACGAATTGTTTTATGCTATTTTAAGTAATGGAAGTTGTGGAAGTGACCATCTTGTTTCTGAACATGGTGTTTCTCCAGCATTTAGAATAGGATAATAAGAAATTTACATAAACTTTGTAAAAGAACTAT
>CAVIUL010000010.1:0-24984 GCA_963645885.1 bacterium
GTTCTAAATGGTTCGAATAGTAGGATATTATTTATATAAATAAAAAATTAAATTATGTAGAAAACTATCTACGCAAAAGTAAAAAATTCTTTAAATAAATTATAAAACTGACAAAACGTAAGTAATAATCATAGCAATTATCGCAAAGATATATATATTATTATCAATTCACTTTCTAATTGTATAATTCATTATATTAGCCATTTAAAATTAAAAACCTAGAATATTATTATGTAATTTGGTAATTTCTAATAAGAATTAACTATGAAATATCAAAATTTGTCAAATTATATGTTATAATTTCATATATAAAAGACATTTCGGGAGGTATTATTGTGATTGATAAATTAATGTATATGATACAAACTACGACTGCAAAGCAATTAAAGGCAGAAATAGATAGGAAAACGTTTGTTGATAAAGACTTAATGGATTTTAATAGGGGTAAAGAAATTATAGATAATTTAATTGAATTAAATAACACTAATATGGATGATTCAGTTAAGTATGCATTACTTCTTTATTGTATGTATAAAATAAAAGGTGGTAAGTAATAGGAATAATAAAAGGAAACAAGAAAAGAAGAATAAAGTTATAGATAAATAATTAGGATTCTTTGATAGCACTTTTAGGCATATCAAAGAATAATTTTTAAATTAATAGTAAGTAGGTGGTTTTTATGGCAAAAAAAGAAAAAAAACGAGTTGATACACAAATGTTAGAGGCCAATGATTATTCTTTAAAGGATTATTTTAGTCAAGATAAAGATATTATTATTCCATTATATCAACGTGAATATTCATGGGAAGATAAAAATATGGAAGTTTTTATAAAAGATATATATAATAATGATAAGTATTATATTGGAAATATAATGACGCTTCCTAATAAAGAAAAAAATATAGAATTAATAGATGGTCAGCAAAGAATGATTAGTACCTTTCTGATATTCTGCTGTTTGAAAAATGTTTATAAAGTGAATTATAATTTTTCATTTTTGAATGAAGGTAAGAAGATTAAAATTGATACAAGAGCTCCAAGCGAAGATTGCAATATATTAGAATTTATTTATAAAAATGATATACCATTTAAATATACTTCTAGAAAAGAAGTCAAAGAATATAAAAAAGTTGGCAAAACTATAGAATCAAACAATATAGATCCTATGGTGCTACTAGATAAATTACTAAATGTCATTATTGTAGAAATTAAGTTTATAAGTTCTGAAACTGATGCTCACAATATGTTTGTTAATTTAAATACAAAAGGTAAGGTATTAGAAAATATTGATATATTAAAAAGTCAGTTATTCAAATATTTGGGGTTAGATACTGAACATGGAATCCAATATTACAAAGAAGGATGGTATGAAACCATTAAAGAAATAAAAGATTCTAATGCTCAAAGATACTTCGATAATTTTAATGATATATATTTTAAAGACAAAAAAGAAAAAAATATTGAAAAAGTTATTAAAAATATTTGTGATTTAGAATCTGCAAAAAAATATTATGATAGTTTTTGCCTAAATTCGAGTCATAAAAATGGTTTGTGTAGATGTGCTTTAACAGTATATAATCATTCTACTTCTTACTTAAATGATATATATTCTGGAAATTTTTCATTATCTGCAACGGATGGATATCTTAAATTGCTAGAGGAAGCAAAATTTAAGCAATTTGATGTTGTGTTAATTCCTTTATTGCATATTTCTGATAATAAAAATCTTAAAAAGTTTAAAAAAAATTATACTCTCATTCATAAATTTTTCAAATTTATTCTTATGCATCAGGAAATTATGTCTATAAAAAAATCGAGTCCTGCAATTTATGGTAATGATTTTAAAACAACCGGTGCTGACCTATTTGAAGATAAGGATTACAAAAAGAATATTAAAGAGTTCTTAAAAAACAAGTTAATTAAACATAATCCAAATGATATTAGTGAAACATTAAAGTCATTAGTTATTGACCATACATCAACAAAACATGCTCGTCATATAATTATGTTGTTGCAAGGAAACATTGATATTCAATATACAGTTGAGCATTTTATTCTATTGAATAAAGAAGATCCGCTGTCTATGTGTCTTGGTAATTGCATTCCTGTATCTATTGATAATTATGGTAGTTTAGATATTAAAAATAAGTTAAAAAAATATAACCAAAATAAGTCAACTGAACCATTTATTAAAAATTTTTTAAAATATAAAATAGATGATTCTAATTATCGCGATGTAATAAAAAAGAGAAATAATGATTTAATAGAAGAATACGTGAACGAGTATGAAAGTTTATACAGTGAATTAAAAGGAGAATAAGGAAAAGGGGATTGTAATGAAAAATGAGGTATTGAGTTCGCCAATAAGATGGGCAGGATCGAAAAAGAGAGTTTTAAATGATTTGCTAGAATTTTTTTCTATAAATAAAGTAAATTATATTGAGCCATTTCTTGGATCCGGAGTGGTAATGTTGAATGTTTTAAATAACAATAATATTTTGAAATATAAAAATTTCTATGTTAATGATATTAATAAAAGCATAGTTGCTTTTTATAAATATTTAAAAAAAAGTCCAAAAGATTTAATAAAATCTTTAATTGATTTATCAAATATTTATAATAATAAAGCAAATTTAATTGAAAAAGAAGAAATGTATTATAAAATACGAAAAAATTTTAATGAAATGAAAGAAGGTAGAGCCGTATATTTCTATTTTTTAATGAAAGTTGGTTTCAATGGTGTTTATAGGGAGAATAAAAAAGGCTTTTTCAACGTTCCATTTGGAAGAAAAGAAAAATTTATTGTTAACGAAAATGAGTTGCTTGTTATTTCGAAGTTGATTAAAAATGTCCATTTTTATAATTTGCCATATGATAGGTTTTTAAAAATGCTAGAGAAAAAAAATAAAATAAACAATAGCTTTGTGTACTGTGATCCGCCATATATACCAGAAGATTTTATTCTTAACAAGAAGCAAGAGTTATATACCAATAATAATTTTGATCATATTGATTTTGTTAATAAATTAAATGATTATAAAAACGCTGATATAATGATATCAATGTCCGAATCTAGTATGGCGAAGAAAATTTATGGAAAAAAATTTAATCAAAAAAAACTAACTGACATAGTTAGAACAATTAATCCACAAAAATTATTTAAGTCACAAGAATTATTGTTTTTAAATTATTTTATAAAAAAATAATCATAAATATTATAAGGTTGAAATAATTTCAACCTATTTTTAGAAAAAAATAAAATTCGTGATAAATGGAAGTTTATATCAATATAATATATATTTTACACTTCTTTGACTTTCTCTTTACTTTATGGTATAATCTATCACTATTAATGGGGGTTAATTATGGATAGATTTAATAATTCAGTGACACATTCAAGATATATAGTTAAGAACAATATGCCACTACCAAATAGACCAAATTCAGGATACTTATATATTGAAGTATCTTCTGACAACTTTTTAAAATTTATAAGAGATTTCTGGAATGTTAAAGTAAACGCACCAGTTAGATGTGTAATATATGATGAAGGTCCTGATGTTCATTCATCTGACTTAACATCGCTAAGAATAAGAATGTTAGAAATGTTAAATAGACTTAATATAAGAAGTATAGACTTCAAACTATCTGATGCTGCATTAAAAGAATATAATGCACTTATGCATATAGTCAGATGGAATCATATTCCTGAAACTACATTAGATATGACAATCAATAGACATCCATTTAACAATTCATGTTTAAACTTAGACTCAGCTAAAGGAAGATTACTTTTACCAGAAGAAGACTTAATATGGTTACCAGATATAACTATAAGAAACTTATCAGGTAAAATTAAACCAGAAGAAATAAATGAAGTGTTAAGATTAAAAAGAGTAGTTGAACAATATAGTGCTGATATTGATAGAATATATGAGTCAGACAAACTAACTGATTTAGATAAATTATACTTAGCTTATAATTATATGAAAGCAGTTAGAGGATTAAATATCGGATTTGCTAGTTCTCAAACTTATTTAGATGACCATGGAGTACAAAGACTTAGAAGATCTGAAACAGGTTGGGAATCTAAAGCAATCGGAACATATGAACATAGACAAGGTGTATGTGAAGGACAAGCAAGATTATTAAAAGCATTAATAACTAATCCATATATGAGAGTAAACTCTGAAGTAATAAGTGGTAGCATACCAACAGGTGAATCTCATGCATGGTTAGGAGTAGTATCAAGAAACGAATTATATCAAGTATGTTTAACAATGCATGGAATGTATGCTAACTTAGATAGATTAGGATACGTACCAAATGAAGAAGATGTTTATTCTAAAGCATATCCACATGCTTATTTAGAAAATGAGGATGCTAGAAGATTTAGTACACACGTAAGAAGTTTAAGAAGATATTAAACTTCTTTTGTTTTATAAAAAATGATATAATACTTTTACGAGGTTTTTATGAATATAAGTATAGAAGATATTGATATAAATAGATTAAGAAATGATTTAATAGATTATTATGGTACCGCATCATTATATTCACCACAGGCGGTAATAGACTTATCAAAAGTAGAAAATGCAAGCCCATACGAGCTAGTAATGATCGCAATAAATAATAATTTTAATCTAGAAAATTATATAAATCAAAGAAACTTAAGGAGGTATTATGAACGAAATTAAATGTCCTAATTGCGGAACAATATTTAAAATAGATGAAACAGAATACGACTCAATCGTAAAACAAATAAGAGATAAAGAATTTGAAAAAGAAATATCATTAAGAGAACAAGAACATACTAAAGATAAAGAAAGCGCTATAAAATTAGCTGAAGCACATTTAAGAGAAGAATTAACTAAACAGTTAACTGAAAGAGATTTAGAAATAACAAATCTAAAGAATGAACTTAAAACAAAAGAAGAACAAACTCAAAGTAAACTAGAACAAGAATATAAAGATGAATTAAACAAAAGAGAACTAGAAATATCAGAACTAAAAAATAAAATAAAATTACAAGAATCTAAAAGTGAATTAGAAATACAAAAAGCAATAACAGAAAAAGATAAAAAGATATCTGACTTAAATAGTGAACTTGTAGTTAGAAGCAAAGAGTTTGAATTAAAACAAAATTCTATTAAAGATTCTTATGAATCTAAATTAAAAGATAAAGATGAACAAATCGCATACTATAAAGATTTCAAAGCTAAACAATCTACTAAGATGATAGGTGAATCTTTAGAGCAACATTGTAGTATTGAATTTAATAGATTAAGACCATTATTCAAAAATGCATATTTTGATAAAGATAATGATGCTAGAACTGGCTCTAAAGGTGACTTTATATTTAGAGATTACGATGATGATGGTAATGAAATAGTATCTATAATGTTCGAAATGAAAAATGAAGCAGATACAACAGCTACTAAGCATAAAAACGAAGACTTCTTTAAAGAACTTGATAAAGATAGAAAAGAGAAGAAATGTGAATATGCAGTATTAGTGTCTCTTCTAGAATCAGATAATGACTATTATAATGATGGTATAGTAGATGTATCACATTTATATGAAAAGATGTATGTTATAAGACCACAATTCTTTATACCACTAATTACATTAATAAGAAACTTAGCTAATAAATCATTAGAATATAGAAAAGAACTAGAACTTATAAAGAATCAAAATATCGATATAACACACTTCGAAGAAAACATTAATGCATTCAAAGAAGGCTTTGGTAGAAATTATAGACTTGCTAGTGAAAGATTTGCTAAAGCTATAGAAGAAATAGATAAAACTATAGAACATCTACAAAAAACAAAAGAACATCTATTAAAAACAGATGATAATCTTCGTTTAGCAAACAACAAAGCAGAAGATCTTTCAATTAAGAAACTTGCTCACAATAATCCAACTGTTACAAAATTATTCGAAGACTTAAAAACTAAACAAGAAGAAAAGAAAGAAGAAGTAGAAGAGTAGTTAACTTGTTTAACTATTTTTCATTTGATATAATTTAATCAGGTGATTACATTGAAAAATATATTAGTAGTAGCAGCATTAATAAAGAAAAATAATGATGTATTAATCGCAAGACGTTCAACTGGTGATGAGAATGTTTTAGGTAAATGGGAGTTTCCAGGAGGAAAAGTTGAGCCAAATGAAACAGAAGAAAATGCTATAGAAAGAGAAATAAAAGAAGAGTTTGAACTAGATATTAAAGCTAATAAATATATAACAAATAATGTATGTGAATACCCAACTAAAATAGTTGATTTAAGACTATATGAATGTGAATATATAAGTGGAAAATTTAAACTTCATGATCATTCAGAATATAAATGGGTAAGTATAAATGAATTATTAAATTATGATTTAGCACCAGCTGATATACCACTCGCTAAATACATAGCCAATAACTAAAATGGAAGTGATAACATGAACAAAGAAACACAAAAGAAACTAGATTCTATAATTAAATATTTTAAGAAAGATAAAAATATATTAGAATTATCTTTAATTAATTATGAAGGATATAACATTTATATTAGACTAGATGAATTAAAAAATACTAAGACTTATAAACTTAGTTGGTTTGATTTAGATTTAGTTTTAACTAAAGATATAGAAAAATATATAAGTTCAGAGTATATACCAAGTGATAGAATAGAAGCATTTATAAATAACATAGGCAACTTACAAGATATTAATACAAATTATAAATCAGAAACTTTAGTAGAAGACAGAAAAGTATTATTAAGTGTTAAATTAAATACTAATAATGGTGAACAAATAAATGTTGAATTTGATAAATATCTTCCAGAAGAAATAACATATGTTTATGATATATTAAACTTTATATTTCAAAACTTACCAAAAAAATTAGAAGGTTTCTTATACGAAATCATTTCTAGTGTAACTGGTGAAACTGAAAAGTATGAATACAAAAAAGAATTTGATTTTGATTTATTTAACGATGACTTAGAAGATATATTTAATGAAAATATCGTTGAAAGAGGAGAGAAATACTTTGATGAAAAAAGAGTCCTTTTTTTAGAAAAGATAGATGATAGATATTTTGCGGTAGTAAACGGAACTTATAAATATTTAACAATAGTAAAATATAATGAAGAAGAAAAGAAAACACAAGTATACTGTAATTGTCCATGTGAATTCTTCTGCAAACATATTTATGCTGTTATGAAAGCTATAAGAAATAATGAATTTTCAAGATTCTATAAAATATGTCATAAGAATAATACAAAAGATTTATTAGAAAAAGTATTGAGTTTTGATTATTATTTATGTTTAGGAGTTGAAGATGATCTTTTAGTAATAGTAAACAATCAAGGTTCTTTAGAACTAGTACCAGTAGTGGATGAAGACAATAATCCATTATGGGATGTATTAGAAGACACTGAAGACGAATACTTAACAAAAGAAATAGAAAGTATTATAAAAAATAAAAAGAGCTAAGGCTCTTTTATTATGCATTTAAAAGTTTACAATCATAATCATAAAGTAATTCATTAACTTCATTAATATTATATACTTTATTAATAAAACAAAATCTAATTATTAAATCAAAATAATTATTCTTAGGAAGGCTATAAGAAGCACTATCTAATAATAAAGTTATCTCTTCCTCACTAAGTTCTAAAGATAAACCAAGTAATATAATTGTTTCTTTAGATGGATGATAATTCTTATCACTTCTTATCTTTGAAAAAAGTCTTCTATCAATATTTACTCTATTATAAACATCACTATCTTTAAGATTTCTTTCATCTATCATTTTAAATAACATAGTTTGAAAATCATTATATTTATCATTATCTTTTAAATAGTCATCAATATTTATATTTTTTGCATAACTATCTATTGCTACACTTTCACCATATAATGGTGAAGCCATAAATCTTTTAGCCTTAAAGTTTATATCTTCATAATTTAATTTTATATATTCTTTTAATTTATCTTTCATAATTTCCTCTTTAGGTAATTATAACATAAATGTCACTTATTAAGCGACCAAATAAATACTAGAAAATATTATTATTAAAGAGAAAGAGGGAGATATAATGAAAAAAAGAATTAATAATGAAATGGATGTAGTATTTCTGCTTGATAGAAGTGGTTCAATGAGTGGAATAGAAAATGATACTATTGGTGGATATAATAGTTATATTGATTCGCAAAGAGGAAAGAATGTAAAAGTAACAACTATATTATTTGATAATAAGTATGAAGTATTAAGTGATAGAGAAGATGTTAATAACATAAAGAAACTTACTAATAAGGAATATTATGTAAGAGGATGCACAGCTTTACTTGATGCAATAGGCAAGACTATTAAAACATTAGAAAGTAAAAATCCAAATAAAGTTATGTTTTTTATAACAACAGATGGTTATGAAAATGCATCTAAGGAATATAACAAATCACAAATAAAAGAATTAATTGAATCTCATAAAGGTTGGAAATTTATGTATATTGGTGCAGATATAGATTCATATAGCGAAGGAGCTAATATAGGAATAACTGAGGATAATATAGCTAATTATAGAAAGAGTAGTAAAGGAGTAACAAAACTATTTAGTGCTCTAAGTAGTGCAAGCGAATGCTATTATGAAAGTAATGAACTAAAAAAATCATGGAAAAATGAACTAGAATAAGTAGAAAGATACTACCAATTATGCTAAAATATAAGCATAGAGAGGTAGAATATGAAATTGTTTAAAAAAGCTATTTTAGTAGTTCATGGTTTTGCTGGTGGAGTATATGATCAAGAATACTTAACTCATAGATTAGAACTAATTAATAATTATGATGTATTTACTTTTACTTTACCAGGTCATGATGGAGATTTTAAAAAGAAGATAACTTATAAAGATTGGATTAAAAAAGTAGATAGTGAAATGGAATTTTTAATATCTCATGGATATGAAACAATATATGTTATAGGTCACTCTATGGGTGGAGTATTAGCATCTTATATTACTGCAAAGTATCCACAAGTTAAAAAGTTAGTTTTAGTAGCACCTGCTTTTAGAATATCTGGTTTTGAAGAAGAGAAGTTTAATATGAGCACAGCTCTTACATCAACACCAAAAATATTTGAAGAATATGGAGTTCAACTAGTAACAAATAGATTATTAAAGTTACCAGCTAACTGCTACGTAGATTTCTTTAAATTAGTAAAAGAGCTTCAAGAAAATGTTAAGAATGTTAAAGTGCCAACACTTATATTTAGGGGAACAAAAGATTTTATAGTTCCACAAGAATCAGTTGATTATGTATATGAAAGCGTACAGAATAGATACAAAAAGATTGTTATGTTAGAGAAAACTACACATGATGTATTTAGAGAAAACAAAAAAGGACAAGCAACGGACTTAATAATTAAATTCTTCAAAAACTATAAAAGTATTGAGAGTTTTCCAAATGGTATAACAGCACCAGACTTGGAGGACAAATGAAAAGAATAGTAAAATATTTAGTATTAGTAATATTAACTATATCTTTTTCATTTATAAATATTAAAGCTGACTCAACATATGAAATTACTTCCTATGATGTAAATATAGTAGTAAATGAAAACAACAAATTAGAGATAGTAGAAACAATAGATACTAATTTCAAAAGTGAGAAGCATGGTATCATAAGAACAATACCAACTAAAAATAATATTTATAGAGCAGATGGTACTTCACAGGTTAGTAAGTCTAGAATAAAAATAAATAGTATTAGTGATGACTATACTATGCAAAGATTAAATGGCAATTATTCTATTAAAATAGGAAAATCTAATAAAACTCTTATTGGTAAGCAAAGATATGTAATTGATTATGATTACTTTTTAAGAAAAGATAATAGTGATACATATGATGAACTTTATTACAATATAATAGGTACAGAATGGGATACAATTATTGATAGAGTAACATTTAAAATAACTATGCCAAAAGAATTTGATGCAAGTAAAATAGGATTCTCAGTAGGTAGATATGGATCATCTGGATATCCTGAAGGATACTTAACATATGATGTAGATGGAACAACAATAACAGGCTCATATAATTATATATTGAATAGTTATGAAGGATTAACTATTAGAATACAACTTCCAGAAGGATATTTTACTGTTGATAATAGTATTTCAACTGAAGTAATAGTAATAATTGCAGTAACATTAGTTTTATTAGTACTCGCTACATATGTTTGGATTAAACATTGTAAAGAAAATGATCCAGTAGTAGAAACAGTAGAATTTTATCCACCTGAAGGAATGAACTCTTTAGATGTTGCTTATATTTATAAAGGTAATGTTGATAATAAAGATGTTATATCATTACTAATTATATTAGCAAATAAAGGTTATGTAAAAATAGGTGAACATAAAGAAAGAGGACTACTTAAACAGGCAGGATTTAAAATAACAAAATTAAAAGAATATGATGGAAACGATGAAAACGAAGAAATATTCATGAGAGATTTATTTGATTGTAAAAAGAACAAATCAGGTTTAATTGATCAAGTTACAAATGACGATTTAGAAGACGAATTTTATAAAACAATAGATAGATTAAAAACAAGAGTAACTTCTAGTACAAATAGAAATAGAATATTTGCTAAAAATAGTTATTGCAAATGGTTGTTTATAATAATGTTAGCTATATATTATGTAAATACTTTAATTCCTACATATATTTATAGTGATGATCTTACACAATTTGTATTCTTTTTTGGAACACTTGTAATTTCATTAACATATTTCTTTATCATATCTTATAATGTTTCTGGAAACAAAATGTATATGTTATTAGCATTAATCTTTTTCCTACCAATAACGATAGGAATAATGATATCAAGTATAGAGCAAGCAATGGTAGATGATTATTTCTATGTAATATCTATAGGAATAGGAATAGTTTCAATACTTTCAATTCTATATTTTAGAAAATGCTCTGAACAAAGAACAAAACTTGGAAAAGAATTATATGGAAAAATATTAGGTTTCAAGAGATTCTTAGAAACAGCAGAGAAAGATAAATTAGAAGCTTTAGTAGCAGAAGATCCAGAATATTTCTACAATATTTTACCTTATACTTATGTATTTGGAATATCTGATAAGTGGATTAAGAAATTTGAAAGTATAGCATTCAGAAATCCGGAATGGTATGATACAACTGATCCATTTGATTATTATAGATTTAATAGATTTATGAATTCAACAATAAGAACTGCAAATAGAAGCATGACATCACGTCCTCAAGAATATTCAGGAGGAAGTGGTGGAGGATTCTCAGGAGGAGGAGGTTTCTCTGGCGGTGGATTCTCAGGAGGCGGCTCCGGTGGTGGAGGCGGAAGCTCTTGGTAATATAAACTCATCTTATGATGAGTTTTATTTTGATTATATGTTATAATCAAATAAAGGAAGTGAAATTATGATTAATTACTTATTTAGTGGAATTGATAAAGTAAATGGTTTTACCAAAGAACAAGCTACATCATTAAAGAAAGATATAAAAGATAATAGTGTAATTACTTTTATAGCATCAGACTTTGATAATCCTGAAAAAACAGATACAAATAAAGAACTATTAATAGATGCATTTAATAATATAGGTATTAATTTTAAATGTGAATATCTTGTTGATAAAAGAGTATCAAAAGAAAAAGCAAAAGAACTATTAAATAAATCAGATATAGTTTTTCTTATGGGTGGAGATACTTATAAAGAAATGCAAAGTATAAATGAATATGATATTAAAGATGATATTATAACTAGAGCTCTAGTAATAGGTGTTTCGGCAGGAAGCTTAAATCAAAGTAAAAATGTTGTTTATTTAGATGAATATCAAGATTATAAATTAGTAAAATATGAAGGTTTAGGTTTAGTAAATTTTAATATTTATCCACACCTAGATTTTAAAAACATTGATTTTCTAAAAGAAGTATTCACTGTAAGTAATGATACACCATTAATCGCACTTCCAAACGAATCTTTTATTAGATGTGAAAATGAAAATATTGAATATTTTGGTGACTACTATAATGTAGAAAACAGTACTATAGATATAAAAGGGCATGATTATGAAAAAATAAATCATACCGGAACAACCCCTTTAGAAACAGAAAGATTAACTTTTAGAAGAACTTCTAGTGAAGACATAGATGAATTCTTCTTTATAGAATTAAATCCTAAACTAAGAAAATATTTAGGTCCTACAAAACTAGGAAATAACATAATTAAAAATAGAGAATATTTTGATGAATCAAAGTATGAAAATAAAGATTTCTATAGATGGACTATAGTAAAAAAAGAAGATAATAAAGTACTCGGTACAATATATTTAAATATTCATGATGAAAAAGCAAAAACAGCTGGAATAGATTATTGGATTAGAGAAGATGAATGGGGTCATGGTTATATAACTGAAGCATCTAAACGTATTTTAGAGTTTGCCTTTGATACTTTAGAGTTAAATAGAATAGAGAGTTGCGGAGCAAAAGATAATCCAGGTACATGGAAAGTAATGGAAAAGATTGGACTTAAATATGAAGGAACAAGAAAACAAGCAATGTTCTATTACTATGGTGGTATTCAAGATTTAGTACTATATGGATTAACAAAAGAAGAATATTTAAAAAACAAAGAGAATGTAAATATACAATAGATTTACATTCCTTTTTATTTAAGATATAATTATTTTAATGAAAGATATATGTATAATTGAAAAACAATTAAAAGATTTAGATATAAATGATAGATTCTTTAATTCATTAAAAAATGAATATGAAGATTTTATTATATGGTTTAATAATCACTTAGATAGAAAAGCTTATATAACATTTCAAGATAACAAGATAACATCTATTTTAATCCTAAAAATAGAAGAGGAAAACGAAGACTACAAAGACTTCAATAAAGAATTTAAACCTTCAAAAAGATTAAAAATATGTACTCTAAAAGTAGACGATAAGTTTAAAAATATCGGAACTAAATACTTAGAGTTAGCATACAGCGAAGCACTTAAAAATAATGTAAATGAAATATATATAACACTTTACACTAATCATAAAGATTTAATAAATCTATTAGAAAAAAATAATTATATTTATTATTGTGATAAATCTAATAATGAAAGAGTATATATAAACAAAATAAAAGAGTTTTAAAACTCTTTTTTAGTCTGGATCTTCATAATGAAAATCATCATCTTCTAGTTCTTCTTCTTCATGAAATTCTACTTTGGATTTATTAACCTTTTTCTTTACTTTTTTACTTCCAAATAAAGAACCGATAAGTAGATTTTTTAGTAGACTATTTTTATTCTTTTTTATGACTTTTTCTTTCTTATGTAATTTAGAATTTAATTCAATAGTTTCATTAGCTATTTCATTAGTAGTATCAATAATCTTTTCAATTAAATCTAAATATCCTTTCATAGTCTTTGCTTTACTATTTTTAATACTTTTAATATCCCCATCAAAATCATCTGAATCATCATTCTTTTCTATTAAAGCTAAATAATAATTATAAAATCTAATTAATGTATCATAGCAATCACTAGAACACTTTATAACTCTTTTTAACTTTTCTTCATCATCTAATTCTTCAAGTTTAAGTTTCTTAATAGTTTTATCATAGTCATACATTTTCATAGGCTCACCCTTATAGAAATATTATAACAAAGTATGGTATAATTTAAAAGGTGATGACATGGAACTATTTAAAAGATTCAATGAAACAATATTTCTAAAAGAAGATAGCGACTTAGAAAAACAAATAAAAGAATTAGAAGAAATAAGACCAAAATTAAAATATACAAATGAGATAGATAAAGATATATTATTATTAAAAAAAGGATTACAAGGCGAAAAAGATATTGCTTTTGAACTAAAAAATTCTAATTTGGGAATGTATGTAGTTCATGATGTAACTATTCCTTTTGAAGATTTAAAAGCACAAATAGATTATGTGATTGTAACCAGAGGATTTATATATTTAGTTGAATGTAAAAACTTAATTGGAAATATAACAGTAAGTCACACTGGAGAGTTTGTAAGAGAATATGAATTAAATGGAAAAAAATATAAAGAAGCAATTTATTCACCATATACACAAGCATGCAGACATATGGAAGTATTAAAGAAAAGGTGGATTAGCAAAAATAATAAATTAATGGTAAAAATTCAAGAAAAAAACTTTGATACTTTATGGTATAAACCATTAGTAGTTATCTCTAATCCAAAATCTATAGTAAATGTAAAATATGCTCCAAGAGAAATAAAAAATCATGTGGTTAGAGTAGACCAACTATTAAATTATATTAAAAATGATATAAATAATTATGATAGAGATTTACTGGCTAAACAAAAAGATATGAAAGAGAATGCGGAATTCTTTGTTGAAGTAAATACAAATGAATACACAAGTGTAGCAAAAAAATATGAGAAATATATTTCTAATGATAAAATAGAAGTTACTAAAGAACCTGAACAAAAGGAATTACCAAAAGATAATAAAACACTAAGAGATAAACTTATTGAACTAAGAACAGAAAAATCTAAATCAATGAATGTTCCGGCATATTATATTTTTACCAATGATGAACTTGATAAGATAATAGAGTTAAATCCAACATCAACAGAAGAACTAAGGAATGCAAAAATACTATCAGAAATAAAATTTAGATTACACTCAAGCGATATCATAAGAGTAATATGTGAATACAACAAGAGGTAAAATATGGCAAACTTTACTAAAAAAGCAATTAAAGATACATTTATATCTTTACTAAAAGAAAAACCATTTAATCAAATAACAGTAAAAGATATTGTTGATGAATGTGGAGTAAATAGAAATACATTTTATTACCATTATGAAGATATAAATGATTTACTAGAAAATGTTATTACTGAAGAAACCGACGTACTAATTAAGAACTATCCAACCATTGATTCTATAGATATGGCAGTTGAAGTAGCAATTAAATATGCACTTGAAAACAAAAAAACAATTTTAAATATATATAATCACTTAGATAAAAATATTTATGAAAGATTCATAATGGAAACTTGTGAATATACAGTTAAGACACTTATAAATTCAATTACTAAAGAAATGAATATAAGTGATAAAGATAAAAGATTCTTAATAAGCTTCATAAAATGTCAATTCTTTGGATTTTGTATAGATTGGTTATCAAGAAATCTGGATGAAGAATATATAAAGGAATATGTAACATACACAAAAATAACTAAAGAAATATTAATAGAATTTATAAATAAACATTCTAATTAATATTCTTTTTTTATGCATTTAAACTATTTTGTCTAAAAATTAAACATCACAAAAAAACTGTCCATTTTAAAAAATAAGTTATGAGGTTATACTATTTATATAATGAAAGGAGGAACTAAGATGAGTAAGTTTATACGTATAGCTAAAACAAGTTACATAGTTATGTCTATCATATTATGTATTTTAGGATTGGTACTTATGATAAATCCAGCATTTTCACAAACTATATTAGTTGTAATGTGTGCGATTCTTTTAATAGCTTTTGGTATGATTAAATTATTTGGCTATTTCTCAAATGATTTATATCGTCTAGCTTTTCAGTATGATTTACCATTTGGTATTTTATTAATAGTACTTGGAATTATCATTCTAGTACGTCCAGGTGGATTCATTAACTTTATATGTATCGCATTAGGTTTATCAATATTTACAGATAGTATGTTTAAAATGCATATAGCTAATGAAGCTCGTAAGTTTGGTATTCGTGAATGGTATCTAATCTTAATATTTGCAATACTTGCTTGTATTTGTGGAATTACTTTAATGGTAAAACCTAGTGAAAGCGGAATAGTATTAACTATATTACTTGGAGCTAACCTTTTAGTAGAAGGTATTCTTAGTTTGATAACAGTTATTACATCAGTTAAAATCTTTAAAGAAAAGAAGAAATAATTAGAAGGAGACATATATGACAGCAGAATTTACTAAAGAAATGAAAAAAACTCATACTATTTTAGCACCAGATATATTTCCAGTGCATATGAGACTTCTAACTAAAGTATTTGCATTATATGGATACAATGTAGAAGTTCTTCATTATGAAGGAAAAGATGTTATTGATACTGGACTTAGTTACTTACATAATGATATTTGTTATCCAGCAATATGTGCGATAGGTCAACAACTATATGCACTTAAAAGTGGAAAATATGATACTCATAAAGTAGCTTTAATACAATTTCAAACTGGTGGTGGATGTAGAGCATCTAACTATATTTGTTTACTTAGAAAAGCTTTAGAAAATATGGGATATGATTATATACCAGTTATTTCAGTAAGTACAAGTAATATAGAAAAATGTAGTGGATTTAAACTAACTCCAATGATGATGTATATGTCTCTTAGAGCTATTATCTACGGAGACTTCTTAATGCTTTTAAAAAATCAAGTAAAACCTTATGAAAAGAAAAAAGGTGAAACAGATAAATTAGTTGATTATTGGATTAATAAACTAACAACTGATTTTGCTTCTAAGAAAAGTTTAAATAATAGAAGTATGAAAAAGAATTTAAAAAGTATTGCTAAAAGTTTCCATGAAATTAAAAGAGTAGATAGAAAGTTAAAGAAAGTTGGTATCGTAGGAGAAATATATGTTAAATATTCTCCTTTCGGTAACAACAATTTAGAAGAATTCTTACTTAAAGAAGGATGCGAATATATGGTACCTGGTGTACTAGCATTCTTTGAATTCTGTTTTTCTGATGGAGAAATGAATCATAAATATTATGGAAAGAATAGAGTAAGTATGTATGCTGGTAAGACAGTAGAGTCTATTGCATCTTCATGGGAAAAAGATATGCAAGATGCATTAAAACCATATCCTGAATTTGTTTGTCCAGCACCATTTAAAAGAATTAAAAAATTAGCAGAAGGTGTAATTGATAGAGGAGTAAACATGGGTGAAGGGTGGCTTTTACCTGGAGAAGTAGCAGAACTAATAGAAAATGGATACAATAATATAATTTGTGCTCAACCATTCGGATGTCTTCCTAATCACATAGTTGGAAAAGGAACAATAAGAACACTTAGAATGTTATATCCAAATGCTAATATATTTCCAATAGACTATGATGCAGGAGCTTCTAAAGTAAATCAAGAAAATAGAATTAAATTAATGCTAGCTATCGCAGAAGAAGGTGAGAAGTAACATGAAAAGAGTAGGTTTTGATATAGGATCAACTACTATAAAATGTATAGTAATGGATGAAAAAGAAAACATATTATTTAAAAAATATGAACGTCACTATTCTGAGATAAGAAATGCTGTATTAAAAATATTAAATGAACTTAAAACTATTATAAAGAATGACAAAATAACAGTAACAATCTCCGGTTCAGCAGGATTAGGTTATGCTGAAAGTTTAAAGATTCCTTTTGTTCAAGAAGTATATGCAGAAAAGATTGCTGTTAATAAGTATTATCCAAATACTGATACAGTTATAGAGTTAGGTGGAGAAGATGCTAAAATGTTATTTCTAACTGGTGGCTTTGAAATGAGAATGAATGGAAGCTGTGCCGGTGGAACTGGAGCATTCATAGATCAAATGGCATCTTTGTTAAATGTAACTGGAGAAGAGTTAAATGAACTATCAAGTCATCATGAAAAGATATGTAATATCGCATCACGTTGTGGAGTATTTGCTAAATCAGATGTTCAACCTCTATTAAATCAAGGAGTTAGAAAGGAGGATATAGCTGCTGGTATATTTAGAGCAGTAGTAAACCAAACAATATCAGGTTTATCACAAGGAAGAGAAATAGGTAATAATGTTTTATACTTAGGCGGACCATTATACTTTTATAGTGAACTTAGAAATAGTTTTGATGAAGTATTAAACACTAAAGGAATTCTTCCAGAAGATGCAATATATTTTGTAGCAATAGGTTCAGTACTCGCAAATGTTAAAGAAGAAACAACACTAACTAAATTAGAAAATAAATTTAAGAAATTTAAAGAACAAAGTAACTACGTAAAAAGTGATGCACTTTTTAAAGATAAAAAAGAGTATGAAGAATTCTTAAAAAGACACAATGATACATCTATAAAAGAATTAGATAAACCAAGTAAAAATATGTACTTAGGAATAGATGCAGGAAGTACTACTATTAAGATGGCTCTTTGTGATGAAGATGGAAACATATTTAATCCGTTTTATTCTTCAAATGAAGGAAGCCCAGTTGAAATAGTAAAAAAATACTTAATAGATTTATATGAAAGATATCCGGGTATTAATATTAAATCTAGCGCAGTAACTGGCTATGGTGAAGAGTTGATTAAAAATGCTTTTAATATAGATTATGGAGTAGTTGAAACAATTGCTCATTATACTGCAGCTAAAAAGATAAATCCTAAAGTAGATTTTATTATTGATATAGGTGGACAAGATATAAAATGTTTTAAGATTAAAAATGGTTCAATAGATAGTTTATATTTAAATGAAGCTTGTTCCTCAGGATGTGGATCATTTCTACAAACATTTGCAAAAGCACTTGGATATACTACAGAGGAATTTTCACACTTAGGTCTTTATGCTAAGAGTCCAGTAAGTCTTGGTTCAAGATGCACAGTATTTATGAATAGTTCAGTAAAACAAGCTCAAAAAGATGGTGCATCTGTAGAAAGTATAGCCGCAGGACTTTCAATGAGCGTAGTAAAAAACGCTTTATATAAAGTTATAAGATGTGCAAATCCTAAAGACTTAGGTGAAAACATAATAGTACAAGGTGGAACATTTTTAAATGATTCTGTACTAAGAGCATTCGAAAAAGAAATAGGGCACAATGTAACAAGACCAAAATATTCAGGTTTAATGGGAGCATACGGAAGTGCACTTTATAGTAAAGAAAAGAATAATGATAAAAGTAAAATACTAAACTTTGAAGAACTAAAGAATTTTAATTATGAAACAAGAAATATAAATTGTAATGGATGCACTAATCATTGTAATTTAGTAATAAATACTTTTGATAAAAAAAGAAGATTTATCGCAGGTAATAGATGTTCAAAACCACTTAATAATGGAATACAACAAGAACACTATGATTTATATGAATATAAGCAATCATTATTAAAAGAATTTATGAGTAATGAAACAGATGAAAATAAAACCACTATAGGAATACCTTTAGTTTTAAATATGTATGAACTATTACCATTTTGGTATACATTCTTTAAGTCTTTAGGTTTAAATGTTGTTGTTTCACCATTCTCAAATAGAAATACATATTTAAAAGGTCAAAAAACTATACCATCAGATACTATATGTTATCCAGCTAAACTAGCACATGGACACATTGAATATTTAATAGATTCTAAAGTAGACTATATATTCTATCCAAGTATGAGTTATAACTTTGATGAAAAACTTGGAACAAATCACTATAATTGTCCAGTAGTAGCATACTATCCTCAAGTAATAAGAGGTAATGTAAATAATTTAAATAAAGATACTTTCATAGATGATTTTGTAAGCTTAGCAGACAAAAAACAATTTAATAAAAGAATAAAATCAATCATTAAATATTATGGTATAGAAGTAACTGATTCAAAACTAAAAAAAGCAGTAGAAAAATCATATGAAGCATATAATAATTATTTATTAAAAGTAAGAACTAAAGCAGAAGAATTTATAAGTATTGCTGAACAAAAAGATATGCCAATAATTGTATTATGTGGAAGACCATATCATGTAGATCCTGAAGTAAATCATGGTATTAACAAACTTATTACATCTCTAGGAGCAGTAGTTATAACTGAAGACAGTATTAGTCATAAGGTAAAACCATTTAAAACAAAAGTAATGAATCAATGGACTTATCATTCAAGATTATATGCAGCAGCTAAGTATGTAAGTGAATCTAAAAAGAATATTAATTTAGTTCAATTAGTATCATTTGGTTGTGGAGTAGATGCAGTTACAACTGACGAAGTAAGAAGAATAATAGAAAGTAAAGATAAAGTATACACTCAAATAAAGATAGATGAAATATCTAATATGGGGGCTGTTACTATTAGACTTAGAAGTTTACTTGCTATAATTGATAATAAAAATGTAAAGAATAAGTAATGTTATTGTTTTAAATAAGTTATAAATGTAAAATAATAATGTAGTAGGAGGTACATATGGAATTAACAGCCGCAGCAGAGTGGTTAAATACTACATTTAATGGATTTGATCATGCTATATTAAGTGTTTTACATGAACTTGCTTTATTAACTAATGGTAATTTAAATTGGTTATTTAAGTTTATAAGTCTTTTTGCAGAAAAAGGTTTATTTCTTATTTTACTTAGTATATTCTTAATGTTATTTAAGAAAACAAGAAAGTTTGGAATTTGTATGTTTGGTGCTATTGGAGCAGGAGCTATACTAACTAACTTTATTTTAAAGGATATGATTGCAAGACCAAGACCATATATGAGTGGTTTAGAATATAAAGATTGGTGGCAATACGCAGGTATGGTTACTGAAAGTGATTTCTCATTTCCAAGTGGTCACACAACAGCCATGACAGCAGCGATGATGTCATTAGTATTTATGGCTAAAACAAAGAAAAAATATTGGTGTATACTATTTATATTCTTAATGGGTATATCAAGAAACTATCTAATGGTTCATTATCCAACAGATGTAATAGGTGGTATGATATCAGGATTAATCGGAGCAACTGTCGCATACTTTATAACATTACTAATTTATAAAATAATAGATAAGTACAAAGATGTTAAATTATTTAACTTTATAAAGAACTTTGATATAATAAATGCAATGAAGAAATAACATTGCATTTTTATATGGAGGAGTTATGTACACAAAGAAAGAAGAAGTTTATAAATACTTAGATAGTTTAAATATTAAATATAAAAAAGTAGAACATAAAGCAGTGTTTACTATGGAAGAAATGTCGAAACTTAATCTTGAAGATGACGCTGAAGTAGTTAAGAATCTATTCATAAGAGATGATAAAAAACAAAACTATTATTTAATACTAGTTAAAGGAGATAAAAGAGTCAACTTAAAAGAATTAAGAAATACTTTAGGACTTAGACCTTTAACATTCGCAAGTGAAGAAGATTTAGAAAAATATCTAGGTCTTAAAAAAGGTTCAGTAACTATACTTGGAATACTTAATGATACTGAACATAAAGTAAAAGTATTAATAGATAATGATATAAAAGACTTTAAAGAAATTGGTGCTCATCCTAATGAAAATACCGCATCAATTTGGTTAACACTAGAAGACATAGAGCATATATTAAGACTTAATAATGTAAGTTATAGTTTTATAGATTTATAGTCAATATAATTGACTTTTTCTATTGACATAATTTATCTATAATAGTATTATTGTATTATGCAAGTAATACAATGAAAGGAGTACACATGAGTTATACATTTGATAATAATATACCAATTTATATTCAACTTGTTGATATCGTAAGAGTTGATATAGTATCAGGTAAATTAAGCGTAGGAAGTAGATTACCTTCTGTAAGAGAGCTAGCATTTTACTACAAAGTTAATCCAAATACTATGCAAAAGGCTTTAGTAGAACTAGAAAATGAAAAACTAATTTATACTGAAAGAACAAATGGTAAGTTTGTTACTAGTGATTCAAAAGTTATTAACAAAGCTAAAGAAAAACTAGCTAAGGAAAAAGTAAAAGAATACTTAAGTTCTATGAATAGTATAGGTATAACTTATGAAGAATCAATTAAGTACTTGCAGGAATTAGGAGGAAAATAATATGGAACTTTTAGAGTGTAAAAACCTATCAAAAAGTTTTGATAATAAAAAAATTCTAAAAGATATAAACCTAATAATACCTAGAGGTAAAATAGTTGGACTTTTAGGTAAGAACGGGCAAGGAAAAACAACACTAATAAAACTTATTAATGATTTACTTACTCCAACTAGTGGTGAAATACTTATTGAAGGAAAACATCCAGAAGTAGAATCTAAAAAGATTATTTCATACTTACCAGAAAGAACTTACTTAGATAAAGAAATGAAAGTAATAGATACACTTAATTATTTTAATGAATTCTATGATAATTTTGATATTGAAAAAGCCAAAAAATTACTTAAAGATTTAGATTTAGATATTAACTCTAAAATATCTAAAATGTCTAAAGGTATGCAAGAAAAACTACAACTTATACTTGTTATGAGCAGAGATGCTGATCTTTATATTTTAGATGAACCATTAGGTGGAGTAGACCCAGCTACTAGAGATTATATATTAGATACAATACTTTCTAACTTTAAAGAAGGAAGTAGCGTAATAATATCTACACACTTAATATCTGATATAGAAAGAATATTAGACGAAGTTATATTTATAGATAAAGGAAAAATAATATTAACAGCTCCTGCTGATGAACTTCGTAAAAAAGAAAAATCATCAATAGATGAAATCTTTAGGAGGACATTCAAATGCTCTTAAAAGTACTTAAATATGATTTAAAATTTACATATAAAAACTTAATAATATTCTATACTTTATCATTATTCTTCGCTTTACTTGGAAGAATATGTGGTATATTTGATAATTCAGGTATTATGTTAATACTATCAAAAATTAATAATGGTGTAGCTATCTCAATGATAGTAAGTGTTATTATTAATAACTTAATGAGAGTATGGGCAAGACTAGTATTAAACTTCTATAAAGATGAGTCTTATTTAACACATACTCTTCCAGTTAAAAAGAGTACATTATATTTATCTAAAGTATTATGTGGAGTTATCACAATGTTAACTTCAACAGTAGTAATAGCTGCATCTTTATTAATATGTTATTACTCAAAAGAAAATATTGAATTATTAAAGAATAGTTTGAATATAGTTGCTACTTTATATGATACAAGTATTGCTTCACTACTTATACAAATGTTTACACTTATATTCTTAGAATTTACATTCATTTTACTAACAGGTTACATTGGTATTATTTTAGGACATAAATCAAACAATAATAAAATGTTAAAAAGTTGTTTATATGGATTCTTAACATATATGGCTTCATCAATAATAATATTGTTAGTTGTTTATATAAGTGGACTATTTAATAGTGATATTATGAGTATATTTACAAGTACAACATTTACTTTAAGTGTATTTAAAACAATATTATTAATAGTAATGTTAGTATATTTAATTCTTATAGTACTAGAATACATAATAGGATTAAAAATAGTTAATAAAGGAGTTAATATTGATTAACAATTAAGAAAGTGCTACAATAAAAGCACTTTTTTGATTGGAGGAAGTTATATGAAAGAATCAACAGGAGATATGCCATACACAACAAAAGAACTTGGAATCAGATTATTAGATGACGTAGAAAGAAAAGCATTTGAAATATATAAGAAAGCCCTTGACACAAAAGAATACTCAGAATATTATCTTTTAGAATTAATGAAACAAAATGAATCATTAAAAGGAGATATAGCTGAAGCATACGAAATAATAAATGATGGTATAGCAGAAGAACTTGATAAAGTAAGAAAAGAAAAATATAGAGTAGTTACTCTAGCAACAGTAGGAGTAGTAACAACAATGTTTGTACCAACAATGGGGGTAATACTTATACCATCAAGTGTAGCTTTAGTAGGACTTTACCTAAAGAAAAGAAAAAAAGTAATGGATACTGATACTATGTTAAAAGAAACTGTTAATAGATTTCAAAAAGTAACTAACATATTAACTAACATAGAAAATAATGAAACTTTTCTAAATAAAAGATATAAAGAATTAACAAAAGATAGAGTAGATGAATTAAAAGAAAATCCAACAAAAGTTAATAGAATAATGGATGCTAACTTAATAATTCAAGATTATATAAGCTATGATAGACTTCCAGAAAGTATTGATGAAGAAACTAAGAGAACTATAATAAATATGCTACAACAAGATTTAGGTACAAAAGAAAAAGACTTAGAAACATTACTTATGATGGCTAAAGATGAAGTATCAAAAGATACATTAACAAGAGAATTAAAGTCTAATAATTAAAAATTGATTTATAATAAAAAGTATGCTATAATATGTGGCATATTTTTTAAAGGGGGAAAATATGAAAGAATCAACTGGGGGAGAAGAACCAACTAAAATAGAAATTGGAGTTTCTACAATAATGCAAGTAGAAAAAGAAGCAAATTCTATATTTAATGATGTAATAGAAGAAAAGAATTTATCTGAATACTATTTAAAAGAAACAATGTTTAAAATAATGTATTTAAAAGAGCAACTAGTAGGAGGATTATCAAAAGTACAAGATGGATTAATAGATGAATGCAAAAAAAATAGTAAAAGTAATCCATTAATACCATTTCTAGCAGTAGCAAATATGTTTGTTGCTAACATAGCACCATTTTTAGGATTAATAAACTCAATAGTGTTAATATCAATAGCAATTAGATCATATAAAAAACAAAAAGAAGAGTCTGAAAAATTCTTAAAATTAAAAGAAGAAATGGAAAACACAGTAGCAAAAGCAAATGCAATATTAATAACGCTAAGTAACAATGAAACATTTGCTTTAAAAAGATTAAAAGAATTAGGAAAAAGAAGAGAAAAAGAATTAACAAAATCTCCTAAAGATCGTAGTTTAGTTGCTGTAGCTAACATGGCTATTCAAGATTATATTGATAGTGATGTATTACCAAATAATTTACCAGAAGAAATAAAGTCAACTATTATAAAATTATTACAAAATGATTTAAATACAACTGAAAGTGATATGAGTGTATTATTAGAATCAGCTAAACAAAAAGTATCATTAGAAGCTTTAGTACATAGAATGGAATAAAATGAGAATTATTTTGAAGTTGTAATATAAAAGTGGACATATAAAAAATGTTTCCACTTTTTATTTTGC
>CAVIUL010000011.1:0-19920 GCA_963645885.1 bacterium
AGTCTTTTTATTTTGAATTTGATACAAGAGAAATAACAAGAGGCAATATCAAAGAGAGATATGAGGCATATAAAGTTGCTGCTGAAACAGGATGGATTAGTAAAAATGAAATTAGATATCTAGAAGACTATGACAGCATTGAAGGATTGGATGTTATAACACTTAATCTTGCAAATGTTGTATTTGATATAAACACAGGAAAATATTATACCCCAAATACAAATGCCATAGTTGATATGAATGGACAGAATGGAGGTGGTAACAATGAGAGTTGAAGTTAGAAATGACAAGATAGTTATAGATGGATATGTAAATGCAGTGGAAAGAGCATCAAAAGTTTTGTATGACACTAGAGGTCAATTCATAGAAAAGATAAGGTCTGGAGTTTTTCAAAAAGCATTGGAAAGAGCAGAAAACGTAAGAGTTTTATTGGATCATGAACAAGATAGAGAACTAGCAGATACTAAAAGTGGTAAAGCTAAATTATTTGAGGACAACATAGGACTTCGAGCAATAGTAGAAATTGATGACTCAGAAGTTATTCAGAAAGCCAAAGAAAATAAATTAAGAGGTTGGTCATTTGGATTTCTATGTAATAAAGAAGATAGAAAAACAAATGAAGATGGAATAGAAGAAAGAGTTGTTAGAGATTTGGATTTGCTAGAAGTATCAATAATTGATGATAGAAAATATCCAGCATATCTTGGAACTAGCATTGAAATGCGAGATGACAAAGTGAAAGTAGTTGAATACAGAACGGAAAGTTTTAGTTCTGTAGAGATAAAAGAATCCGAAAAATTAAAAGAAAAAATAGATTATTCGGATTATGAGAAAAGAATAGAAAAAATAAAGAAAAATTAGGAGGAGAAAATTATGAATTTAAAAGCATTAACAGAACAAAAAGCTGAAAAGCAAAATAAAATGGAGGAATTACTTAATACAGTAAAGACCGAAGAAAGAGCATTCACTGATGAAGAGAATGAATTATTTAAAGAATTAGAAAGTGAAATTGGAAGAATAAATGACACTTTAAGTGCTATCACAAAAGGTCGTGAATTAACAAAAGAACCAGATGAAGCACAGGAAGAAGAAAAGAAGGAGGAAGATGAAGAAATGAAGGAACAAGAAGAAAGAGCTATACAAGAAGAAAAGGCATTTGAACGATATATTCGTGGAATTGTTGCAGAAGAAAGAGCTGATGTTAATTTAACCAAAGGAGATAATGGTGCAGTTATTCCAGTATCAATTGCTAAGAAAATAATCAAGCAAGTATATGATATATCACCTATTTTAGAGAAATCTACAAAATACAATGTTAAAGGAAAATTAGAGATACCATACTACTCAGAAACATCATCTGCAAAGGTAAACATGGCTTATGCAACAGAATTTAAATCATTAGAAAGTAATATTGGTACATTTGCTAATATTGAATTAACTGGATTTTTAGCAGGAGCATTAGCAAAAATATCTAAATCATTAGTAAATAATAGTGATTTTAATATTGTACAAGAAGTTATAAACATTATGTCTGAGTCAATAGCAATCTTTGTTGAAGGAGAATTAATTCACGGAACAGAAGGAAAGGTTGATGGTTTAGCAAAAGGAGTAAAATTACAAATCCAAACTGCTAAAGCAACAGAGATAACTGCTGATGAATTAATAAAAACTAAAAGAAAAGTAAAACAAAGATTTCAAAAAAATGCTATTTGGATAATGTCACCAGAAACATTAACAACTATTTCATTATTAAAAGATAGTAATGGTAGATACTTATTACAAGATGATATTACTAATGATTTTGGTTATACATTACTTGGTAAACCAGTTTATGAGTCAGACAATATGGATGAAATAGGTGCAGGAAATACTCCAGTATATTATGGAGATATGAGTGGACTTGCAACAAAATTTGTAGAGGAATTAGAAATCGAAGTGTTAAGAGAAAAATATGCTGATCAACACGCAGTAGGAGTTGTTGCTTGGATGGAATTTGATTCTAAGGTAGAAGATGCACAAAAGATTTCAAAACTTGTATGTGCTGGAAGTCAAGTAAAATCAACAGAGTCAAAATAGTAACAAGTAACCTCTAGATAGGAGGAAAGTATGAAAGTTAGTAAAATAACATTTCAAGAAATCGCAGATTATATCAGACTATCTGAAGTCAGCGAAGAAGAAAAAACATTGCTCGATAATTTAATAAATATTGCAAAAAGTTTTATAAAAGAAAATACTGGAGTGCAAGACCTAGACGAATATGATGATTTTGTGATTGTCATTTTTATTTTGTGCCAAGATATGTATGATAACAGAACATTATATGTTGATAAGACAAATTTGAATAAAGTTGTAGAAACAATATTAGGACTTCACTCAAGGAATAATATATGTTAAATGCAGGTAAGTATAATAAAAAAATATCAATATTCCAGGAAGTAACAGAAGAAGATAAAAGTGGATTTAAAAATAAATATGAAAAACTTCTTCTCACTACCTGGGCAAATGTAAAAACAACAAAAGGATTTACATTGATAGCAAATAATTCTGATTTTGAAAAAGCTTATACTAATTTTACTATAAGATATCCAAAGACTAAGATTACTCGTGATATGGTTATAGAATTTAATTCTAAAAAGTACACAATAGAGTATTTGAATAATGTCGATGAAGAAAATGTTGAATTAGAAATCCAGGCGAAAGAAGTAACAAAATAATGGCAGGATTTAATATAGAATTTTCAACAGAACTTATGAGTAGCATAAAAAAGCTGACAGATGAATCCGATACTATGTTTAAAGAAATGACTCAAGCAGGAGCTAAAGTTGTATACAACAATGTAAAATCAAATATGAAATCAAGTTTTAAAAGAACTGAAAGTATAGAAAAAGGATTAAAGATAACAAGACCATATAGAACTATAACCGATGATGGTATTAATACCAAAGTCGGTTTTTATGGTTATAAGGATGATGGAACACCAATACCACTAATAGCACTCGCAAGAGAATATGGAACCAGTAAAGGTGAAAAGAAAAAGCCATTTTTAAGAAAGGCATTTAATCAAAAGTCAGCAATAACAAATGCGATGCTAGAGGTTCAAAAGAGGTATATAAAAGATGAATGATTATGAATTACTAAAAACTATATTTAATGATTTTCAAGTTGATAATAAAAAAATCCCAGTAAGCTATTTAACTTATAAAGGGAAAGAAAAAACTTATGTGACTTATACATTCACAGGAGATGATCCTTATTTATTTGGAGATGATAAGGAAATTGGAAGTATTGTAAGTATTGATATAGATATATTTAGTGTATCAAACTTTTTGAAAATAGAAAAAAGAATTATAGAGTTAATGGAAAATAATGAATTTATAAGAGTTGGATGTAGTCCAGATATGTATGAAGAAGATACAGGACTATATCACAAAACCATAGAATTTGAAAAGGAAAGGATGAGATAAATATGGCAAGAATAGGTTTAAAAAACTTTAGATATGGTTTATTAGATGAAGAAAAAGAAACATACAAAGGTTCATTACAATTAGGCAAGGCAATTGATTGTAAAGTTTCATTAGACTTAAATTCTGCAGAATTATATGCAGATGATGGTCTAGCAGAAAGTGATTATTCAGTAAAAAAGGGAACAGTATCAATAACAGTTGATGAAGATGATGACGAAACATTTTCTAATTTAACAGGTCATGAAATCAGTGAAGATGGCGAAATGATAAGAAAAGATACTGACATTCCACCTTATGTTGGATTTGGTCGAATCATCACGAAAGTAGTATCAGGAGTATATAGATACAAAGTTGAATTTTTGAGTAAAGTAAAATTTAAAGATGCTCTACCAGATGAAAAGACAAAAGGCGAGAGTGTTGAATTTACTACAACCACATTAGAGGGTACAGTTTTAAAGTTAAAAGATGGTACTTGGTCAAAAACTAAAACATTTGAAACATATGAAGAAGCAATAACATATCTTGATGGATTGTTAAAAGCACCAGCAGGAAAGTAGGTGGAAGAAAATGAAAGATTATAAATTTGAATTTGAAGTAGATGGAAAGATATATCCACTTGTATTTAATTTGAATGTAATGGAAACAATCCAAGCTAAATATGGAAGCGTTCAAAAGTGGGGAAGACTTACTGATAATAAAAATGGAGAACCAAATGCTAAAGCATTAATATTTGGATTTACTGAAATGATAAATGAAGGTATAGATATTGAAAATGATGAAAAAGGCACGGAAAATCCATTATTAACATTAAAACAAGTTGGTAGGTTGATTACTAAAGCAGGAATACAAGAATCAGCTAAAAAACTAAATAAAGCTATTACAGAAAGCGTTAAGGAAGACCACCCAAAAAACATATAGTCCACGAGGAAGAATCAGAGCAGATTGATTTCTCGTGGATTTTGTTTGTGGGAATAAAGTTACTTGGATTACCAAGTAAAGAAGTAGGAAGACTTACGTATAGAACTTTCAAAAATCTGTATTACCATTATCAAAATTATTATGATTTTACTCTTAAAGGTATTAGCTATCAAAGATTAAATGAATTGATAATGGAAAATGAGGAATGGCTTAATTAAGGAAGGAGGTATATATGGCTAGTTCATTTGGTGGATCAATAAAACTTACAGGCGAAAGTGAATATACCAAAGCCTTGAAAACAATTACAAGCAATCTAACAGTTATGGCTAGTGAGATGAAACTTGTATCAACACAATTTGATAAAAACGATAAATCTGTACAAGCCATAACCTCTAGAAATACTATTCTTAATAAAGAGATAGAAGAAGGAAATAAAAAGGTCGCTACCTATAGAAAAGCACTTGAAGACTTCAAAACACAGCAGGATAAGAATGCTAGTGGAATAATGGAGTTAATGGTAAATCTTGAAAAAGAAAAAAAGAAGTTAGATGAGTTAAAGAATAGTACAACGGCAACATCTGATGAAATAAAAAATCAAGAAAAGATTGTTGCTGATTTATCTACTCAACTCGCTAAAGAAGAAGCTCAATATGATAAAAATAAACTTACAATAAATAAATATCAAACTCAGTTAAATAATGCAGAAGCAGAAGTAAATAAACTGAATACAGAACTTAAACAAAACAATGCAAGTTTAAATGAAAATAAATCATCATACGATAAGCTGAACGATAAAATAGCAGAACAAAAGAGTAAACTAAATGAACTTAAAGTTCAATATGGTTCTGTAGTATTAGAACAAGGAAAAAATTCAAAAGAAGCTAAAGCTCTTGCTGGAGAAATTAAGACTTTGTCTGGAAATATTAAAGATAATGAAACTAAAATAAGAAATTCAACAAAAGCTATTGATGAATTTACATCATCAGAAAAATCTGCAGGAAATGAAACATTAAAACTTGGAGATTTAATAAAAGCTCATTTAACAAGTGAGGCTATTATTGCAGGTGTTAAGGGATTAGCAAGTGCAATGGGAACAATGGTAAATGGAATTGTTAATCTTGGAAAAGAGGCCATAGTTAATTATGCAGAATATGAGCAGTTGGTTGGTGGTGTTGAAACATTATTTAAAGACAGTGCTGGTATTGTAGAGGGCTATGCTAATAATGCATATAAAACTGCTGGACTATCTGCAAATCAATACATGGAAACAGTTACAAGTTTCTCTGCAAGTCTTTTACAAAGTTTAAATAATGATACTGCAAAAAGTGCAGAAGTTGCAGACATGGCAATTACGGATATGTCTGATAATGCTAACAAGATGGGTACAGATATGTCCATGATACAAAGTGCATATCAAGGGTTTGCAAAACAGAATTATACTATGCTAGATAACCTTAAATTAGGTTATGGTGGTACAAAATCAGAAATGGAAAGATTACTTGCTGATGCAAGTAAAATAAGTGGCGTTAAATATGATATAAGCAGTCTTAATGATGTATATCAAGCAATTCATGTAATTCAAGGAGAACTTGGAATAACAGGAACAACAGCAAAAGAGGCAAGTACAACAATTTCTGGGTCAATAAACTCTATGAAATCAGCATGGACGAATTTGGTAACAGGAATAGCAGATGATAATGCAAACTTCGATAGTTTGATTAGTAATTTTGTAGAAAGTGTCATGACAATGGCTGAAAATATAGTTCCAAGAATAAGTATTGCACTTGATGGAATTGTAAATTTGATATTAGGATTAGCAGATAAATTACTTCCACAAGTATTAGAAATGGGAGTAGGGTTAATTCAAAATCTTATAACTGGAATAACAGGAAATATTGGTAACTTAATGTCAGGAATCAATCAAGTAATACAAACTATATTACAAGCTTTGGTTTCAATGTTACCTCAAATAATAGAAGCAGGAATACAAGTTATAGTTTCTCTTATAACAGGAATTGCAAGCTCATTACCAACTTTGATACCTCAAATTATTGATTGTGTACTTTTGATAGCAGAAACTTTGCTAGATAATATTGATTTAATTATTGATGCAGGAATACAGTTGATAATTGGACTAGCAGAGGGGTTACTAAATGCTTTGCCACAATTAATTGATAAAATTCCTATAATAATTGATAAATTGGTATCGGCTATTACTGATAATTTGCCTAAAATTATTGAAATGGGTGTTGTTTTGATAGTTAAATTGGCAGTAGGTCTTGTAAAAGCAATACCTCAATTAGTATCAAAAATACCTCAAATAATAACATCGTTAATAAATGGTATAGCAAATTACTATGGAAAACTTGGAGAAGTAGGTAAAAACTTATTAAATAAAGTTAAAGATGGAATAGTAAGTGGAATATCAAAAATTACAGATGTAGGTAAAAATTTAGTTCAAGGATTATGGAATGGTATCAATAATGCTAAAGATTGGGTTTTAAATAAAATAAAAGGATTTGGTCAATCTATTTTGAATGGTATAAAATCATTCTTTGGTATTCATTCTCCATCAACAGTATTTAAGGATCAAATAGGTACAAACCTAGCACTTGGTATAGGCGAAGGATTTACAGAAGAAATGAATAATGTATCAGATTTAATGCAGAATGCTATTCCTACTGATTTTGATGTAGGAGTAAATACTAATTACGATAATTTGAATATGGAAAATAACACATATTCGTTAGATTTATTAATAACAGCATTTAAAGAAGCATTAAATGGTATGTCTTTTAAAGTATTTGATGAAATATTTGGAGAGTTGATAATAGATAAAATAGAAAAGGTGGTGTATTCGTAATGGCAAAAATAATATGGAAGAATATAGATAGTGAAACTATACCAGGACTAATAATTACAAATATACCACCAATTACTAAGCCAAAAATGAAAACGTCAATCACTAAGATTGATGGTAGAGATGGAGATATCATAGAAGAATTAGGCTATGAAAGTTATACCAAAAGTATAGGAATAGGTCTTGCAAGAAATTATGATATTGATAGAGTTATGAAGTATTTTACAGGAGTAGGAGAACTAATAATTAGTAATGAACCTGATAAAGTTTATAAAGCACAAATAATTGAAAAAATAGATTATGAAAGACTAATTAGATTTAAAACAGCAGTAGTAAAGTTTTATACTCAGCCATACAAATATCTAAAAGATGAAAAAAGTATAATTCTTGATATAAATAATGAAACGTCATTAAAAATAACTAATGTTGGATTAGAAAAATCAAAACCAATAATTACATTAGAGGGAACAGGAACTATTGAGATATCACTCAATGGTTTTAATTTGTTTAAATATGTATTTCCAGAAAACGAAACAAAGGTTGTTATAGATAGTCTTGAAGAAGAGGCGTATCTAGATAATGTTTTAAAAAACAGAAATATGCTTGGAACTTTTCCAATATTTGAAGTTGGCGAAAACACAATATCGTGGTCTGGAAATCTTACCAAAATTTCAATTGAACCGAAATCGAGGTGGTTGTAATGATTAAGGTATTTGATAAAGATGAAATACTATTTAACAATAATGGTTTGAAAATATTACATCCAACTAAAGCAGAAATATATATAGAAGATAATGGAGATTATTATATCGATATAGAAACATCGATAGATGATTTAGATTATCTACAAGAAGGAATGATTGTAAGAGCAAATACAAGATGGGGAGAGCAAGGATTTAGGTTGACTAATCCAAACAGAAAAAATAATAAAATATCTATTAAGGGATATCACTTATGGAAAGACTCATCTAAATATGTAATAGCAGATTCTTATGTAGTAAATAAAAATTGTAATGATGCTCTAGATCATTTGAATAATGCTTGTGATACTGAAACACCATTCACAATGATATCAGATATTACGTTGCAAAACTCTGCAAGAATAATTAGGAAAAGTTTAGAGGAGGCCATTTCAATAGTAGTAGAAAATTGGGGAGGTCACTTATACAGAGATAACTGGACTATTGGAGTAAAAAATGTAATAGGAACAGATAGAGGTGTAGTAATTAAGTATGGAAAGAACTCTACAAATATAGAAGCTACAGAAAATTGGGATAACGTTGTAACTAAGATGTTGCCAGTTGGTTATGATGGAATAACATTGCCAGAATTATATTTAGAATCAAGTGTTAAATATGATATACCTTATACAAAAGTTATAAAGTTTGACCAAGACATAAATCAAGATGAGTATAAAGATGAAAATGGTAATTTAAAAGAGGACGAATATAAAGAGGCACTTATAAAAGATTTAAGAAAACAAGCATTAAATTATCTTGAAGAAAATCAATATATGAAATGCAATTATAAAGTTAAAGCACATATCGATGGTGTAGTTGATTTAGGAGATGTAATTGTAGTAGAACATGAAAAATTAGGTATTAACTTAATGACTAATGTTATTTCATTAAAATATGATTGCATTAGAGATAAATATACAGAGATAGAGTTTGGAAATTTTAAATCAAAATTAAAGAATTTATTTGAAAAAATTAAAGTGGATACGAAAGAAGATATTACATCTGCAAATGAAGTGGTAAAGGTTACATTAAAAAAAGAATTAAATGAGGCAACTTCTAAAATATGGGGAAAACTTGGAGATAGTTATGTCATTTATGAAGGAGATAGAATCCTTGTTGTTGATGCTCTTCCTAAAGAAACAGCAACAAATGTAATGATGATAAATGCTCAAGGTATAGGTTTCTCTAATACAGGAATAAATGGAATATTTAATTCTGCATGGCTTATTGATGGAACATTAGATATGCAAAATATCAATGTAATAAATATGACAGCATCATTGGTTAAAGGTGGCACTTTTAAAGTTGGTGCAAAAGTGAATGAAGCAGGTAGAATTGAAATTTATGATATTGCAAATAGATTAATAGGAACATTTGATGAAAATGGTATTTGTATATATGGAACAGATGGTAGCAAGGTTGTAATCAATCCATCTGAATTTACGGGATATGATTTCAAAGGAAATAAAGTCTTTTGGATGAATGGAGATGAGTTCCATATGAAGAAATCAGTAGTTGAAGAAGAAATAACTTTATGTGGATTAGCCAGATGGTTAGGAATTAAAACTACAGATAATACTGGAATTGGAATTGTTCCATTAACATAGGAGGTGGAACATGGCAAGTGTACAAACAAGTTCATATAGTGGAAGATATTTAAAATTAACAGTATATGAAGAATCATATAGTATTGCTAACAATACTTCAACAATAAGATGGACTTTGGAGTCCATTGGTGGAAGTTCACAATATTATTCTATTTATAATTGTAGTGTTGTTGTAAATGGACAAACAGTATATAACTCTGGAACAACAAGTTGGAGTTCAAAAGTATTCCCAGCAGCTACTGGTTCAACTTCTGGAACGATAACAGTAGGTCATAACGCAGATGGAACTGCAGGAGATGTAGGATTTACATTACACGGAAGAGTTTATTATAGTGGAGATGAAAATAAAAGTGGTAGTATAGGGCTAACAAGAATACCAAGGTACTCAAATATCTCAAGTGCTGATAATTTTAATGATGAATCAAATCCATCAATAACTTTCACTAATCCAAGTGGAGGTTATTTTTCATTGAAAGCAAAAATGGAAGCAGGAGGTAATTCACAATTAATAACAAGAACTCTTGATAGTAGAGCTACAAGTTGTACTTTTAATTTGAGCGAGAGCGAAAGAAATACACTGAGAAACTTATGCAAATCAAGTAATACATTGGCTGTTAGATTTACAATTTGTTGTATGAGTGGATCATCAGAGTTGTCGGCCTCGTATTTAGATAGAACGATGACGATAGTAAATGGTAATCCAACATTTAGTTCTAGCAATATCTCATATAAAGATAATAATTCAACAACAGTGAATGTTACAGGTAACAACCAACAATTAGTTCAAAATTTATCAAAGTTATTAGTTACTATAACAAGTGCAACTGCAAAAAAATCTGCAACAATAAGCAAGTATGATGTGACAATAAATAACACAACTAAAAGTGTAACAAGTGCAGGGAATATAGATTTTGGAGCAATTAATTCGTCAAACAATTTAACTTTATCCGTAAAAGTTACTGATAGTAGAGGTAATACAACAACAGCTACTAAAACAGTAACTTTTTTAGAATGGGCATTGCCGTCAGCAATAATATCACTTAAAAGAAAAAACAATTATGAAAATGAAACTTATTTATTAGTAGATGCATCGTATTCAAGTGTAAACAATAAAAATAAAATTTCAATAACATATGCATATAAGAAAACAACAGATAGTTCATATTGTAGTCCAATAGCAATAAATGATAATACTAAGGTTACAATGACAAAAGACAAAGAGTCAGCATGGAACTATCAAATAATAATTAAAGATAAATTTGGAACAACAACCTACAATGTTATATTACCTAAAGGAAAATTTATATTATTTGTTGATACTAAAAAATTATCTGTTGGTATAAATTGCTTTCCAACCAAAACGGAATCATTAGAAGTAAATGGAATTGAAGTTCTTGACTATGATGTAATTTCAACTTGGTAGGAGGTTCATATGAGTAAAGCAATAAAGTTTAAAAATAAAAACAATGAGCCAATATATCCGTGTCCATATTTTCCAATAGGATATATATATTTATCGACAGTAGAGATTGATCCAAGTATATATTTTGGTGGTAAATGGGAACGAATAAAGGATAGATTTTTATTAACTGCAGGAGATACATACAAAAATGGTGCAATAGGTGGCGAAGCAAATCATAGATTAACAATATCAGAAATGCCGAATCACTCTCATAATTATTCTTCTGGTAGATGGTATTGGGCTGAAAAGGATGGTGGTGGAGATGTGATAACTAATCAAACAGGCACATCATATATTTTTACAAGAACTACAACAGCTACTGGTGGAAATAATGCTCATAATAATATGCCACCTTATTTAGTTGTTTATGCATGGAAGAGGGTGGGATAAATGAGTAAGGCAATAAAGTTTAAAAACAAAAACAATGAACCAGTTTATCCATGCTCATATTATCCAATAGGTAGTATTTATTTATCTTTAAATGATGTTAACCCGTCAACGTATTTTGGAGGAACATGGGAATTGATAAAAGATCGATTTTTAATTGGAGCAGGTAACTCTTATAAGGCTGGGACAATTGGTGGAAGCCAAAATCATAGACATGATTTTAAAATAGGTCATAGAATGAATTACTATGAAATTATGTGTGACAATTATGCTAATCAAGGAGCATGGAGTTATGAAAAAGGCAGATATTCTAAAAGTTATGGTACAGAACTAACTTCATCTGATAATTATAATTCTGGACATAATCAATCTGGTGGTGGAACATTAACAGAATCTATTAGATATTCGATAGGAGATACAGACTTAAGTAGTTCTCTACCACCATATTTAGCAGTTTATATTTGGAGGAGAATAGAGTAATGAGTAAAGCAATTAAATTTAAAAATAATACTTATCTTGATAGTAGTTCTATAGTCCATAATAAACATTATTTTGCTGAAAAGTTTCAAGAAGGATTAGTTAATGTTGCTAGTAACATGATTAATGGAAAATGGATGAAATTATGTAATATACATTTTGATTCTCATGTGCAAGGAGAATTTGTTTACATGAAGATTATGATTGGAAATGGTAATAATGGACTTCCTAATCAAAATGCATATATAGACCTAATAATGCAGTTAGGGTGGACTGGTAGTGAGAGTGGAAGGCTGGGATGTAGTGCAATCTTGCATTCAATTCAAACGGCGTTTACGACAACTAACACATCACTTAAAGTCATTGCAAATAGTAATATTGATTATGATATATGGTTTAAGGCTTCAGCAATTTATTGCCGACCTAATTATGTATTTGAAGGAAGCCAAAGAGTAAGAGTAATACCTAAATGGGTACTTTCGGATTCAGAACCATCAGGTACAGAATGTAAGTTGGCATATACAAATTAAAAGGAGGAAAAAGAATGAAATATGTATATAATTTTTTTACAAGTACAGTCCTTACAGCTGTGCTTTATTTTTTAGGAGGTTGGGATATGGCACTGAAAACATTACTAATAATTATTGCACTTGATTATTTAACAGGTGTTTGTGATGCAATAGTAAATAAGAAAATAAATAGTAAGATAGGTGCAAAAGGAATAATAAAGAAAGTAGGTTACTTGATTATTGTTGCAGTATCAGTCCAATTAGATCAAATAGTTGGAGATACAGGTGCAATTAGAAATCTTGTAATCTACTTTTTTGTAGCAAACGAAGGAATCTCAATTCTTGAAAACTGGGGGTCTATGGGATTGCCATTACCAGAAAAAGTAATGGAAGTATTAGAACAATTAAAGAAAGATAATGGAGGAAAATAATATGGAAAGAAAAGGAATAGATATATCATCATATCAAAGAGGAATTAACTTTGATAATATAAAAGCAAGTGCAGAATTTGTAATATTAAGAGCAGGCTTTACTGGATGGGGAACAGGAGTAAGTTACAATAAAGATTCTTGTTTTGAAGATTTTTATAATCAAGCAAAATCTAAAGGAATACCTGTTGGAGCATATTGGTATAGTTGTGCAAATACATATGATAAAGGAAAAGCAGAAGCTGAATATATGTATAAAAATTGCTTGAAAGGAAAGCAATTTGAATATCCAATTTGTATAGATGTTGAAGAAGATAGACATCAAAGAGTTGGTAAAAGTAAAATGGCAGAAGCTATTAAAGGTTTTTGTGAATATCTTGAAAATAAAGGTTACTATGTAAGCATTTATGCTAATAGTAACTATTTTAATAATTACATTGATACAGCTAGTTTATCAAGATATGATAAGTGGTTGGCTGTATGGTCTAATTCTAAACCTAATTTTAATTATGGAGAATATGGTATGTGGCAAAATTCATCAAATGGAAGTATTAGTGGTATGAGAATTGATACCGACTATGCTTATAAGGATTACCCTACAATAATAAAAAATACAGGATTAAATGGGTATGAGAATAATAATAATGCTGAATCACCATCAGAACCAAGTCAACCATCCACTCCACAAATATCCGAAACTACATATACTGTAGTAGCAGGAGATACATTAAGTGGCATAGCAAATAGATATGGCACAACATATCAAGAGTTGGCAAGGATAAATAATATTTCTAATCCTAACTTGATTTATGTAGGACAAGTTATTAAAATAAGTGGAACATCTAATACACAAAATTATCAAACCTACATAGTAAAAAAAGGAGATACATTGTCTGCTATTGCCAAGAAGTATGGAACTACATATCAGAAGATAGCAAATGATAATGGAATAGCAAATCCAAACCTTATATATCCAGGACAAAAACTTACTATAAAATAAAAAATAGCCTAGCATCAATTAAGTGCTGGGCTTTTTTCGTTTGCCAAACTAATCATTAGTTCTCCTGCAAAAGTGTGCTCTTCATATAATTTTTGATAAGCATCTTCAAGTTCATCTTCAAGTTGTTTTTTTTCATCTATCCATTTCTGATGAGCTTTTTTGAAGAATTTAGGAGGTTCTTCATCCTCTAAAATAGCTAATAATTCAGACTTATATTTTATTCTTTGTTCATAATGTTTAATAAAAAGCTTTGATTCTTCTAATGATTTATATTCCATTAGTTGAATGAATTTATGTGCAATTTCTAAATTCGAATTTTGTTTGTCCATTTTACACCTCCGTATAATATTTTGACTTTTTGTAGTAAAAATTAGCTTTAATTCATTATAACACATAAACGGAAAATTGGCACGAAAGGGCGCTTATTTTTTAGAAAATAAATGGAATAATATTTATAGGGTGATGTTAGATGAATGAATATGAGTTCAATAAGAACATTAAATCAATAATTTGTCAAAACATCAAAAAATATCGTAATGCTAAAAAAGTTCGTTTAATGGATTTAGCAGAAGCAATTGATGTAACACCAGACCATTTAAAGCGAATAGAAGCTGAAAATGACAGAAATAATATTTCATTAATTACTTTGTACAAAATATCAGTGGTTCTTGGCGTGAGAATAGACAAATTTTTTGAGGAATGAGAGATAAGTTAATCTCTCGTTTTTTATAGTTTATATTCTATTTTTTCTAATTTTAAAGGTTTTTCCGAAACTATTTTAAGAGAAAATTTTGTTTGCAATATATCGGGTATTTTTTTTGAATCAAAACACTGATCACTATTGCAGTCTCCTAAAACTTCAACAGCAGTATTGAACTCTGTTTTTAGTGTGGTTTTTGAAAATACACTTCGTTCGTAACCTGAAGCAATATAAAAAGCAACAAAATCATATAATATGTATTTTAAAATATAGTCGTCAACATTTTTGTTGAATGGAATTATAATTTTTTCAAATTCCTCATCTGTTATGTCTCCATTAGACTCCCTAAACATTGAAATCACCTCCAGTTTGATAGTATTAATCACTTAAAAAAAATAAATAAGTCAAGTAATTAAAAAAATTTTGTCATAATCTTTTGAAAAAAAATTTTTTATGATATAATTACAAAAAAACTACAATTGTAGTCTTTTTTAGTTGAAATTTATATCAAATGAATAGCTATTCTAAATTTGTGTGGTATAATTGTATTAAGAAAAAACTAGGAGGAGGTTCATATGGAAAAATCATTTATAAAATGGGCAGGTGGTAAAGAAAAAGAATTACCTATAATTTTAGAAAATATGCCCAAAAGTTATGATAGATATATAGAGCCATTTGTTGGTGGAGGTTCCGTATATCTTAATGTTAATTGTAAAAACTCAATTATAAATGATAAATCAGATGAACTCATATTATTGTATAATTTAATAAAGGCAGGAAATAAGAAATTTATTAATAAATTAAATGAAATAAATAAAAACTGGAAACTATTAGAAAAAATAGTTCAAAATAACAGTAACGAATTACTAAATATATATTTATCATATTCGAAAGACTGTCAAATTGAAGAAAATAGAAAAAAATTATCAACAAATTTAAAAGATAAAATATATGAGTTTGTTTTTGAGCATTCAAAGGAATTTAATGGATTATTAACTGAACATTTTAATATTAACATAGACAATTTTATTAATGAGGTTAAAAGAAATTTATCATCAAAGATTGAAAGAATGCAAAAAATAGAAGCAAAAAGAGAAAAAATGAAAGATGATAATGTGTTAGAAAATATTGAGTGTGCTCTAAAAAGTGCGTATTATATGCATTTTAGATATTTGTATAATAACAGAAAAGAATTAGGTATAGATAATGAATTTTATTGTGCAATATTCTATTTTATAAGAGAATATTGTTATGCATCAATGTTTAGATATAATGCAAGTGGAAAATTTAATGTTCCTTATGGGGGTATCAGTTATAATAGAAAAGACTTTGGCAAAAAAATTAAACATTTAAATTCAGATGAACTCCGTAATTATTTACGAAATACTCAAATATATAATTTGGACTTCGAAGAATTTTGCGAAAAAATAGATTTAAATGAAAATGATTTTATGTTTTTAGATCCACCATATGATACTGAATTTTCAACATATGCTAATAATGAGTTTGGAAAGCAGGATCAAATTAGACTAGCAAATTACTTAAATCATACAAAAGCCAAATTTATGCTTATAATTAAAAATACAGATTTTATATATGATTTATATAATAAAAATGGATTTTATATTAAATCATTTGACAAGAAGTATTTAGTAAGTATTAAAAATAGAAATGACAAAAATGTTGAGCACTTAATAATAACAAATTATGAATTTTAGGAGATGAAAATATGGCAAGTTGGTGGTGGAGAACAAAGCCAAGAAGTATAATTAAAACAGTACAATGGTATAAAGAATTTGGTAAACTAGATGGCAAAAACTGGAATGAAAAAGATGAAGATCACGAAAGCAAATTTACAAAAAGAAAAGTTATGCCTATTAGAAGAGAATACATATATAATGCTCATCGTGAAGAAGATACCTTTTTAAGTTCGCTAAATTATAGTCAATATGTAACAGGAAACTATGATGTAAAAGAAACTGAAAGTAATGGTAGAAACGATAAAATATCATTTGAATTTTTTGGCTTTGGTTATGTTGATGATAGAGGAATAATTCACAACACTAAAGTAGGAAATTTGATTTTAAATGATACATTTGATGCAGAAGATTTTTTAAAGCAGTTGTTAAAGTTATACTTTCCTAATAAGGTTTCAACAAAATCAGATTTAGATGAAAATGATGGAATATTTCCAATGGAGTTATTATTAAATGCCATAAATAAATTTGGTTTTTTAAATAGAAGTGAGATAGTATTTTTGTTTGGATGTACTAAAAGATGTCAAATGGAAAGAATGTACCAGGCAATATCATTATTTAGGGAAAAATATAATGCTCTTTCAAACAAAAATGATACGGGAATAGTTAAAAGTATATGTGAGAAAACATTTATTGAAGCATATGGTAACATTGATAATCAAATAGGTTCATATTATGATTATGCAGAAGCTTTTTGCAGAAGTCTTGTATATACAGGCTTATTTAATTTATCAGGAAGAAGTTATGCTACAAAGGTAAGAGTAAATGATTATTCAAAATCGAAAGTTGATTTATTACTTAATACTTATGAATTTAAAACAACTCAGTTTTCTTCAATTGATGAATATATGGAGTGGTATGGAAATCCTAATGCAACAACATTACCTTGGGATAATCCAATTGAAAGAAGAAAACTTGTTGTAGATAAAATTGAATACTTAAATAATATCCCTCTTGTAGAAAACATCAAAGATAATTATAACATTTCAATTAAAGAGAATATAGATACTCAAGTTGCAACCTTAAAGAAAAAATTAAGTACAATTGCTAATAATGATGATACTGCAATAAAAATTATAGAAAAAGAAACTGTTGATTATATAACAGGATTGAATGAAAAAAAATATATCGAATTTATTGCAAAAACAACAAAGGCAAGAAATGAAATTTTGGATAAATATGAAGATATCTTAGGAAATGAAGATATGAGTGCCCTATGGTTAGAAGTAAACACTTGGAAATCTTTATTAGCAATTGATGGGGAAAAGAATGTCAAAAGAAACTTTAATGTGGAAGAAGACTTAACACCAAAAAGTTTTGCACCAGGTGTAGGAAATACACCAGATATGGAATTGTATTATGAAAATTATGTTGTTTTACCAGAAGTATCATTGATGACAGGAGTCAGACAATGGGAACATGAAGCATCAAGTGTAATAGATCATGTTTTAAGTTTTATTGATGCTTATCAAGAAAAAGATGTGCTAGGCTTGTTTATATCAACATCTATAAATATTAGAACGAATTGGCAATTCTTTGTTTTAAATAGAGAAAGTTGGGTTGGAAAACCTGTTCCAGTAGTTCCATTAACTATTGTTCAATATCAGGACATAATTAAATTTATTTATAATCATAATATAAAAATAGGTAATCTGGTTGAATTATTAGTTGAAATACATAAAGTGGCTTTTGATTCTAAAGATTTTAAAATTTGGAGTGAAAAAACCAAAGAAGTTATTAATAATTGGAAAATGCAGATAGCATAAAAGGATACATAATCGTATCCTTATTTTTTTATATAATTAATGATTGCTTCTTGCATTCCACATTTAGGGCATATTTCTGTTTTGTTATCATTTCTAGAAATTGCAGGATGTTCAGAATAATCTCTATTACATATTGGACATACAGGATAAGGCTCAAAATTGTGTAAACTATATTCCCTGATAGTATCTAAAGCATCTTGGTATGAGTCGTAAAATGTAGCACCTTCAATTACTTCAGAGCAGACACGGACATCAAATGGTTTATTGTTCCATATAATTTGTTCTTCAACTCTTGTAAAATATGCAACAGTTCCTTTTGAATAAGAATCATCAACTAACCCTTTTATAACATATTTAGTTTTCATTAGATACCTCCTTAATAGAATTTAATTCATAAACTAACCCTAACATATGATTTAAATCAATGGAAAGATATTCAATAGAGTCATAATCTCCAGGGGCGAAATTATGTGCTTGTACTTTTATGCTAAATAATCCAGAATCTTTATCAAAGAAAATAGAAGCAAGTGAATTGTTTTTCCATTTGATATTATCTCCATCAACTTGGAAACCAACAAAATTTAATAATTCGATTTGACGTTTATTCATTTTTTAATCCTTTCTATATAAAATATTTTGCTTAGTTTGGTAGACTAATCATTAAAGTAAAATTCTTTGTTTATTTTATCAACGATTGCTTTTTCAATAAGACCCTTGTGCATTGCTAATATAGATAAATCAGATGGATCATCTGAGGTAATACTAATGGAAATATTCTTGACTGAGAATTTTCCTTTAAGTAATTTTTTACGAGTTTTATATTCGATTTTATTTCTTGGCTTTATTACAAATTCCATTTTTTCCTCCTTTTCTAATTTTGTTATATTAATCACTTATTATCAGCTAAAAGTCAAGTCCTTGTGGAAAAGATTATTATTTGAAATGTAGAAACTTAAATAAAAATATGGTATAATACTCAATGAGTTAAAGAATGTTAGCACCAACATTTAACCATAATCGAGATACTTTTAGATACGTTTTTAGATACTTTCTGCTATAAAAGCCAAGTGTAACCAAGTGTAATCGAGTGCAAAAAAGTGCGAATTTAAAGGGAAAAATGCAACAAAGTGAAGCCGAGTGATAGCAAAATAGTATCCTTGTGGAAGTGGAAAAAAATATAAAAATTGTTGTGGTAAATAGATAAATTAAAATATAAATAATTAAAATTGTATGTTAAAATAAAGGTGTGAACAAAAATAGATATGTTGACACCTTTTTAATTTAAAAGCAGGAAATTTAAAGTTTGAAAGAAAGATAAATATATATTGAGGTTGATAGTTGATGGGAAAAATTAGAATGTTATTTTGCTTGTTTGGAATTATATTTATAATTTTACTAATCATTTATATAATTTATCATATTATTAAGACATTAAAAGAAGAACAAGAGCAATATAAAAAATATGGTTATTCTGAAATTAATTTAATAAAAGAATTCAAAGAAATTGGATATGGAGATGATTTAGAAAATAAATTTGATAATAGTGAATGGATATTTCTTTTAGGAGATATGTGTTTTGATTTTTTAGAAGAAGTAGATGAGTTTGGATATTCTATAAATGAAATAAAAGGTTATATAAAAAGATTATCTAAGAAAGAAACTAAAGAAATGCATAAATATATAGAAAAAGCAAATGCTGTGTTTGATATTATGTCAAAGTATTATGATGAAGATGGAAGAAGGATAATTGAATAAGAACGTTAGTAGTTTCTTACTAATGTTTTTTTATATTTAATTTATATCAATAATTATTGATAAATGTTTGTTTGTGTGATAGTTATAATC
>CAVIUL010000011.1:19930-22855 GCA_963645885.1 bacterium
GTATGATAGAGGTTAAAAATGTAACTAAAGGTTTTCAAAAGAAAAACAATAAAAAAAAGATAGAAACATTTCTTGCTGATGATAATATCTCATTTACTGTTAGTGAAGGAGAAGTATTGGGAATTTTAGGACCTAATGGAGCAGGAAAAACAACATTACTTAGAATGATATCTGGAATTATGAAACCTGATAGTGGTGAAATATTAATAGATAATATGGATTATCAAAAAAATAATGAAAAAATCAAAAAAAATATCGCATTCATGTCTGGAAATACAAAATTATATAAAGATATATCTCCATATGAATTATTAAAGATGTGTGGTGAATATTACGAGGTTCCAAAAGATAAATTAGAAGAAATTATAGATAAAATTATTAAGAGATTTAATATGGAATCATTCGCATATCAAAGAATCGAAAATTTATCTACTGGACAATATCAAAGAACTTGTATAGCACGTTGTTTAGTTCATAATCCACAGTATTATATTTTAGATGAGGCAACTAGTGGATTAGATGTAATTTCTAGTAAAACAATTTTGGATTTTATTAACGAAGAAAAATCAAAAGGAAAATGTTTTTTATATTCAACTCATTATATGGAAGAAGCAGAAAATATTTGCGATAAACTTTTACTTATTAATAAAGGGAAAGTTATAAAATATGGTAAAAGAGATGAAATCTTAAAAGAAACTAATACAAATAATATTAGAGAGGCTTTTTTAAAGTTAATAGGTGAATCAAATGAATAATATAAAAATAACAATAAAAAAAGAACTTCGTTCTATAGTAAGAGATAAAAAAACATTTATTACTTTATTAGCTATGCCTTTAATAGGAATATTTTTTGTAATATTTTATGGTGCGGCATTTGATCAAAGTGAAGTATTAGAACCTTATAAAATAGGTGTTGACTTTGAACTTAATACTATAGAGAATATTGTAAGTAGTGAATATCAATTAGAAACAATTAAATATGATAATCTCGATGAAATGAAAAAATCTTATAAGAATGAAGATATTAGTGCATATATAGATTATAATGAAGAAGATAAAAAGTATTATTTTTATGCTGATAATAGTCAGGATGGTTATCAACTTCAAAGCTTAATTACTGCTTATTTTGAATCATTAAAAAATAATGAGTTAATTACATATATTACTGGAGAGGGTATAGATTATGAAGAAGTAACTGCTAATTATGATTATGAGTTTAAAGAATTAGAAGGTAGTGACTATATGTTAATAATAATCTATTCTAGTTTATTCATGCTTATATTTAGTGGTGTAATATCAACATCTCAATCAATGGCTATATCAACAACTGTTACTGAAAAAGAAAGTGGAACTTTAGAAACTATATTAAGTTTTCCTATATCTCAAAAAGAATTAATTGTTGGAAAATATATTGCTAATTATATTGCTAGTGCGTGCGCATCTATAATTGAATTCTTATCAATTTTATTAACTCTAGTTATTTCAAGTCATTATTTTGAATCGTTTAGTAAATTGAATTTTACAGTTTCAGCTAAAAATGTTGTACTTGGTTTAATTGTATGTTTGACTGCATCATTTATAATTTCTGCATTAGCTACAATCTTAGTTGCAAATGCTAAAACTGCTAAAGAATCAGGAATTAAACTTGGATTTTTACAATATTTATCAATAATTCCAGTATTTACTAATATGTTAAGCATTAGTACTGGAAGCATATTATATTATGCGATTCCAATTGTTAATAGTATACAAACACTTATGGATATATTCTCAAATAATTTTAATATAGTTAACATTTTAACAACAATTATAAGTACATTAGTGTTATCATTAGTAACAATATTCTTAATAATTAAAAAATATAATCAAGAGAAGGTGTTGTTTGGTGATTAAAAATAAAAGTAAAAAAATTGTTTATATTATTACATTTGTAGCATTAGCAATAACTTTATTCTTTTGCTTAAATAAGAATTATATTGATGATTATTATGAATATATTAATAAAGAAACTATTAAAGATAAAGAAGATGGTTGGTCTTATATTGGGGACGTTAATGATGAGATATCTAAAGATACAAATAATATTGTAAAAGAAATGGTTAATAATCCTAGCAATAATGAAGAAAAAAATATAAAGGAATTTTATAATGAATATTTAAATGTTGATACTCGTAATAAAAATGGAATAAATGATTTAAAACCATACTTAAATAGAATTAACAAAACAACAAATATTAAAGAATTTATAAATGAAGCAATAAAGTTAGAAAAAGATTTAGGAATAGAATTATTAATGTCAAAGTCAATTATGAAAGACTTTAAGACAGGAAAAAATATTATTTATATTACAACTATATCAATGGACTTTGGTTATTCATCTGATTATTATAATAATGAGGATTTAGTTAGTGTTAAAAATAATTTTAAACTATATAATAATAAACTTTTAAGAGAGTATGGTTATAGTGCTGGTGAAGCATTAGATATAACAAATCAAATTGATAATTTCTATACAGATATTGCTAATCACTCACTAACACAAGATGAATTGTTAGACACTGAAAAATATTATAATATTGTAGATAAAATAGTGTTAAATAAAATATTTACTAATTTAGATGTTAATAATTATTTTAAAGAATTAAATTTATCAAATGTAAATAGATTTAGTTTAGTAGATGAAAAATGTTATCAAAGACTAAATGAATATTTAACTAACAAGAATCTTTCTTTATGGAAGAATCTAGCAACTGTTAAAATCCTTCAAACATATGCTAATTATACTACAGAAGGTTATGAAAAAATATTTAATAAATTGAATGATTCTCTTTTAAATAAAAAATTAACAAATGAAGAGAGAGCTTATGAATTAATTAAGCAAATTTATCCAAATGAAGTATCTAAAAATTATAATAGTAAATATTT
>CAVIUL010000012.1:0-22734 GCA_963645885.1 bacterium
ACTCGTTACGGTTTTATACGCTTATATTATTCCTTATATACCAAATGTGTATATATTCTTTAGATCATTTTTAAGAATATTATATCCATACTTTATATATTTATTTTTAGAAAATACTTATTCTAGAAATAATTTTGCGACAGCATATAAAGATAAGAAAAAAGAAGTTGTTTCGACAACGGTACTAGTAATTGTATTAACATCTGTAATAATGCTTGTTTCATGTCAATTCCGTTTTGGAATTATAGTTATAGGTTCAGGAAGTATGAAAGGTTCACTTAATGTTGGAGATGCGACTATATTTGAAAAATACGATAAGCAAGTATTAAAAGTAGGAGATATTATTGTATTTGATAAAAATGATTTACAAATAATACATAGAATTGTAGATATAAAAAATATAAATGGTAAATATAGATACTATACAAAAGGTGATGCTAACACTGATATGGATAATTGGTATTTATATGATAGTGATATAGTTGGTATATCAAAAGTTAGAATTAAGTATATAGGTTATCCTACAATATTTATAAAAGAAATATTTTCATAATATTTAGAAAGGATTTGTTACTATGAAGAAAAATCAAGTAAATGCTATCTTAGTAGATGAAGCGAAAAGAAAAAACAAAATAATTGGTTTATCTTGTATAGCTATAATTGTTTCACTTTTAGCATTTGTTTTCTTTTATATGTTTATTAATAATAAAAAAATATATTATGTATCTTATACTGAAGATAGTGATATTGATTACAAAGTATATTTAAAACAAAATGATTTCTTTGATAGTAACTATCTTAATTCTGATAATCAATATATAGCAAGTTTAATAGATAATATAACAGCTACATTTAATTATAAACTTAATGTAGATGATGATAAAATTCAATATAAATATCAATATTATATTGAAGCAGAAGTAAATGTTAAAGATAAAAATACTAATAAATCAATATATAATTTTAAAGAGAAATTGGTTGATGAAGAATTAAATAATTCTAGTAGTTCAACTGTTCAAATAACTAAAGATGTAGAAATTGATTATAATAAATATAATGAATTAATCAAGAAGTTTGTTAGTGTGTATAATCTTGAAGATTCAATTTCTACTTTAAATGTTAAAATGTTTGTTAAAGTTTTAGGTGAATGTGAAAAAGTAGAGGATATTGATAAGACAAGTACATTCTCATTAAATATTCCATTAACTACTAAAACAGTAGCAATAGATTTAGAAAAGAAATTAGTTGATACTAATAAAGAAAACTTTATGTCTTGTAATAATGATAAAACTTTAGCTTATATTTGTTTAGCTATTATGATTGTGTTTGTTATTGTTGATGTGGTAGTCTTAACTATATTAATTAAATATATTATTAAAACTAGAACTGCTGAAACTATATATCAAAAAGAACTTAAAAAAATATTAAATAATTATAAAAGTTATATTCAAAAAATAAATAATACATTTGATTTAAAAGGTTATCAAGTGTTAGGTGTAGATTCATTTACAGATATGTTAGAAATTAGAGATACATTACAACAACCAATACTTATGGCTGAGAATAAAGAAAATACTGGTGTATACTTTATTATTCCTAGTAGTACTAAAATATTATATTTATACTCATTAAAAGTATCAACTATTAAAAGAAAGATGAAAAATAATACTTTAAATGAATTCTTAAAAGATTAATTTATAATCTTTCTTTTTTATATATTTATGTTCTAGAGGTGTATATGAAAAATAAAACTAAAAAAATATTGCTTTCGTTAATTATTATTTCAACATTTTTAATGTCTGTTGGATATGCTACTATAAATTCTATATCTTTAGATGTTAGTGGAGATTTGATGGCTAAAGCACAAGATGGTGTTTTTATTACTGAAGTAAATTATATTTCTAATAGTAGTGCTAATATTACTGATTCTGAAATAATTGGATTTTCAAAGACTACTTTAAATAGTAAAGTAGTACTTTCTGATGTGACTGCGACATCTTCAATTACATATAAAGTTAAAATATATAATAGTAATGATACATCTTATAAATTTAAAGGTGCAGTATATGATGAAGATTTTTATAGTAATTCAAATATTGATTTTACATTAGATGGTATTAGTGAAGGAGATATAGTAGAATCTAAAAAATATATTGAATTTGAAATAACTTTTCATTATAAAAACTATCAGTTATCTGCAAATAATACTTTAACATCATATATAAATTTTAACTTTGTATTAAATAAGTCTGTTATGGAAAGTGAAATAGTTGATAAATATGTTCCTGAAGGGGAAACAATAGAAGATATTGATTTAGATAAATTAACTGATTCAGAAAAGAATAATATGTTTAGTAATGTTGCTTCTGGCCAAGGTATATATAAAGTGAAGGGTATTGGTGGAGATGATGTAACAATATTTAGAGGTACATATACTGATAATTATGTATCTTTCGCAGGACAATTATGGAGAATTCTTCAAATTGATTCTGATGGTAATTTAAGATTAATTTTAGATGATGTTATAAGTACTACTTCTAGTTATAAAAGTAGTAGTAGTGCTACAAGTGTGGATGATGCTAAAACTGTTCTTTCATATTCTAATAGTAATATTAAAACTATAGTAGATAATTGGTATACTAATAATTTAAATAGTTATTCTAGTGATATTGTTACTTCTAAGTTTTGTGCTGATTTTACTAGTTATACTAGAACTAGTTCAGGTACACAATCAAGTGTTTATTACTTTCAATCATATGAAAATTTAGGACAGGATAGTGCTAATTATAGTCCAAATTTAAATTGTCCTAGTGAATATATATTCGAAGGAAATATTGGCTTAATAAGTGCTGAAGAAGTTGTTCTTGCAGGTGGTGCTTTTGGTAAAGAGAACACTAGTTTCTTCTTATATAATTCAAGTATTACTAATTATTATTGGACTCTTTCTCCTGCTTATTATGATCCTAGTCAACAAAATGCTAATGTATTTATTGTTTCAAGTAGAGGAGTAATTACAGACTGGACTAGTGGTTTATTAACTAATGTTTATAGTATAAGACCAGTAATAACAATTAATGGTAATAAATCTATGACCGGGGATGGAACTAAGAGTAATCCATATACGTATTCAAATTAAAAGTATCACATTAGTGGTACCTTTTTTATTTAAAAAAATATGTTATAATTTATTAAGGTGAAAATATGAAGTTATTAGGTATATTATGGGATTATGATGGAACAATAATAGATACAGCAAGAAAAAATATGAAAGTTACTATTGAAGTACTTAAGCATTATGATAAAGATATTGAAAGTCATTTACCAGTTGCATTACAAAGTTATGAAAATTATCAGGAAGCAAATCATAAATATAAGAATTGGCAAGATTTATATATGAATGAATTTAATGTTAAAGAAAAAGATTTAGGTGAGATAGTTACATTTTGGGCTCCAGAACAAGAAAAGATAAAATATATTCCTGATATGTTTGATGGTCTTAAAAATGTAATTAAATCTTTAGATATTAAGATGGGGATTTGTTCTCAAAATAGTAGTGCTACAATAAAATCAGTATTAAAACATTATGATGTTATTGATAAATTTGAATATATAGTTGGATGTGATGAAACAGGAATAAATTATCAAAAGCCTGATCCGTCTGGATTTGTTAAATGCATTAATAACTTAAAAATAAATGAAGAAGATGGTTTTTATATTTATATTGGTGATCACTCAGATGATGTTACTTTTGCTCGTAACGCAGAAAAGGAATTAAATAAAAAAGTTATAAGTATAACAGTTGATTATTTAGGCTTTAATAAAGATAAATATAAAAGTTGGATAAATATTCCTGATTATTATGTTTCAAGTACTGAAGAATTAAAAGAAGTTTTAAAAAAGTTTTTATAAAGTTTTAACATAATTTTAACATAAGAATTTTATATTTATATTGAAAGGAAGAAGATTATGAATAAAAAAAGTAAAAATATTGTATGTATTTTAGTTTTAGTTATTTTGATAGCAGCTTTAGGATTTACTTGTTATTTTGCATCTAAGAGTTTGAAGAGTGATATAGGGATGGGAACACCACCTGATATGCCAAGTGGTATGAATGATTCAAATGGAGGAACGCCACCGGAAAAGCCTGATGGAGATAATGGTAGTACACCACCTGAAAAACCAAGTGATGATAATAGTACTTCAAATGAAAATGATAGTAAAATTGATATACCAAGTGATGGTAATGTAATGGAAAAACCTAATGATAATATGATGAATCCAAATTCAAGTGCAACTTTAGAAACTAAGTATTATGTAATTATTGGTGTATTATCATTAATGATATCTATTACTATAATGTATTTAGTTTTAACTAAAATGAATAGTTTAGTATTTAGTGAAGTATTTAAGAGTACTGATAAAAAGATAATATTTGTACTTGCAACTATAATACTTACTGGATTAATTACATTTGGTTCTTCATGTTTGACTATAAATTCTTCAGTAAGTAATAACAATGGTAATATGAATGGTCCTGGAGGTAACAATAATACAAATACTAATATAAGTTATTCATCTAAAAATGAAATAACAAGTGATACTGAACTTAAAAATGAAACTTATGAATCTACGAGTAGTGATGAAAATGCAATATTAGTTAATGGTGAAATTAATGTAACTCTTGATAATGTAACTGTTAATAAAACTGGTGACTCTGATGGTGGAGATAATACTAGTTTTTATGGAACTAACTCTGGAATAACTGCTAAAAGTGGTAGTACACTTACTATAAAGAATTCAACTATTAATACAGATGCTACTGGGGCGAATGGAGTATTTAGTTATGGAGGAAGTGCAAGCACTAATAATACAAATAGTGATAACACAACAGTAAATATAAGCGATTCAGTGATTACTACTAAAAAAGATAATTCTGGTGGAATAATGACAACTGGTGGTGGAATTATGAATGCTAGTAATTTAACAATTACAACATCTGGAGTTTCAAGTGCAGCTATTAGAAGTGATAGAGGTGGAGGAACTGTAAATGTAGATGGTGGAACTTATACAACTAATGGTGCTGGATCTCCATCAATTTATTCAACTGCTAATATAACTGTAAAAAATGCTAACCTTAATTCAAATGCAAGTGAAGGAATAGTTATAGAGGGTAAAAATAGTGTTACTATAGAAAATGTCACATTAAATGATACAAATAACAAATTAAATGGACAATCAACAACATATAAAAATATATTTTTATATCAATCAATGAGTGGAGATGCAGCAGATGGTGAGGCAACATTCATTTCTAAAAATAGTAAAATAGTTACTAATAAGGGAGACTCATTCTATGCAACAAATACTACTGCTTTAATAGAACTTCAAAATAATGAAATTATTAATAACGATAGTACTGGAAACTTCTTAAGAATACAAAAAGATTCTTGGGGAAATAGTGGAAGTAATGGTGGAAATGTTACACTTAAAACAACAAATCAAAATATAATTGGAAATATAGTAGTAGATTCAATCTCAACACTTGATATGACACTAAATAGTTCAACTTTTGAAGGAATAATAAATGGTGAAAATACTGCTAAAAGTATTACATTAAAATTAGATAAAAATACTAAAATTAAATTAACTGGAGACTCTTATATAGCATCTTTAGATAATGAAGATGATAGTAACTCTAATATAGATTTTAATGGATATAAATTATATGTTAATGGAAAAGTTTATTCAAAATAAACTTTTTTTATTTTTGGTGTGGTTTTAAATTATATAGTATAGTATAATTAAATTGGTGGTAAGTGTGAGTAAAAAAAGGAAGAAAAATATTAAGTGTAAAAAAGTTAATAAGAAGGATTATGCAAAACTAATTATTTCATTTGTATTATTAGTTTCAGTAATCTATCTATTTATATATATGTTTGATGGTAATTATACCGTTAGTTTTGATAGTGATGGTGGAAGTAATTTTAGTAATTTAGTTGTTAAAAAACATGAAGAAGTAGTACTTCCAAAGCCTGTTAAAGAAGGATATCATTTTATTGGTTGGAAAGATGAAAATGGTGAGTATGTTGGAAGTAACTATAAAGTTAATGGTAGTGTTAAATTAAAAGCTGATTATAGATTAGAATTTGTTGTTACTTTTGTTTATAATAATGGGGAAGAAAATACTACTGCGACTGTTCTTGAAAATCAAAATGTTATAGCTCCTAGTGATCCAGTTAGAAAGGGTTATAAGTTCGCTGGATGGTATAATAATGGAATTAAATATAATTTTGATTCAATTGTTAGTAGTAATATAACATTAGAAGCAAAATGGAATAAAAAGTAGGAGGGTTTATGAAACTAATTAATACTGAGTGTCCTAAATGTAAGGGTAAAATAAAAATATCAGAGGATACTAAAAAAGCTAAATGTGAATATTGCGGTAATGAGTTTATTATTGATGATGAAGTTAAAAAAGTTAAACACTTAATGGCTGGTCAAATAGATGAAGAACAAGAATTTAAAAATGCTAAAGCTAATCTTAAATTTAAAGAATATGGTAAAGCATATGATATATATTATTCATTAAGTGAAAGATATGCTGATAATAAAGAAGTATGGTTAGGATTGTTAAGAGCTGTTACTGAAGATTTTACAACTAAAGAATATAGAGCTGAAGCTCAAAAATATTATGACAAATATGCTGCTTTAGCAACTGAAAAAGAAATAGAAAAATATAAAACTAAATATGAAAAATATATTAGTAGTTTCAGTGAGTATGATAAAATTGACGCTCAAAATAAAAATGTGGATAATGGAAAAGATCATATAATTTTAACTATGTTTGGTGGATTATTCGGACTTCATAAATTTGCTCAAGGTAAAATTGGTATGGGATTCTTATATTTATTTACAGGTGGATTCTTTGTTATAGGATGGTTATATGATTGCTTTATTGAAGTTAGTAGTCATCCTGAAAGTAAAAATAAATTTTATAATTGTTTAGCTGTTTATGAGATATTTGTAGCTATTGCATATATGGATTATAATCCATTTGGTTCTTTATTTATTTTAATCTCTGCTATATTAACAATAACTCCTGTATCTAGAAAAGTATGGAAAAAGCCAACATCTTCTAGTAAATTTATTAAACTTGTATTATTTATAATTGGTCTTATTATGTGTCTTAAAAGTATTCCTGATTATCAAAAGACTTGGGTAAGTGATGATATGACTGTTAAAATAAATAATTTATTTAATTTAACTATTACTACTAAAGAAGAAGTGAGTGAAAATAGTAAAAGAACTAAAAAAATTGAAAAATCATATGATTATGAATCAAAAGAAAATGATGAAGAAGTAATATTAACAACTGAAAATAAAGAATATACATTTAGATTTGATAAAAATAGTAAAACTTTCTGTTTACTTGAAGAAAATAATTGTACTGTGAATTTTGAGGAAGATTAATGAAAAAGTATTTAGATTATTTAATAAAAAGTATATTTGCTGGTATTATGATTGGTATTGCTGGTACGGTATATTTAAGAATTGATAATAATTTTTTTGGAGCATTCTTATTCTCAATTGGACTACTTGTTATATGCATGTATGGAATGAACTTATATACTGGTAAAATTGGTTATGTTCTTATAAATAAACTTAATTATATTTATGAATTATTAATAACAATATTAGGCAATTTTATTGGTACATTCTTAGTTGCAAGATTAGTACTACTTACTAGATTTAAAAGTGTTAGTGATAAAGCAGTAGACTTAGTAAATTTAAAGCTTAATGATAATTTATTTAGTATATTTATATTAGCTGTTTTATGCGGAATACTTATGTATATAGCAGTTAACAATTATAAAAAAATAAATAATGAAATAGGTAAGTATTCATGTATATTTATGTGCGTAATGGTATTTATACTTAGTGGATTTGAACACAGTGTAGCTAATATGTATTATATAAGTGTAGCAAACTTATTAAGCTTAAAATCACTTCTATATATATTAATAATGATACTTGGTAATTCAGTTGGTTCTATATTAATAGCACTTTACTATAATAGATTTTATAAAAATTAAATTTATAAAATCTTTTTTAATGCTTAAAAATATAGTATAATTCTTATGAGGAGTATTGTTATGGAAGATGTTTACTTTAAATATAAATTTGGGGAAGATATAAGTTTTGAACTTAAAGAAGGTGAATTTATATCTATTATTGGAGATAATAATGATTTAATAATTCATACTCTTTTACATGGTAATAAAAAAGCTACTATAGAAGTAGGAGATACAAGTTTTAGTCCTAAAACATTAGACACTATTAGAAGAAGAATGAGTTTTGTTCTATATAAACATTTAAATGTTTTTGTAGGAGAAACTGTTGAAGATGAAATAGCTTTTGGACTTGAAAGTTTAGCTATGAAAAAGAATGAAATAAGAGAACTTATAGATACTGAAAGTAGACATTTTAAATTACAAGAATTACTTATTAGAGATCCTAATAGTCTTGGTTCTAGTGATAAAGTTAAGATGAAAATATTATCTGCTTTAATTGTTAAGCCTAAAATAATAGTTATTGATAATATACTTTGTGAATTAGATGCTGAAGATAAATTATTAGTATTTGATATATTAAAAGAATATTCTAAAAATGGTGGTATTGTTATTAACTTTACTAATGATATGGAAGAGACTATGTATGGAGATAAAATAATAGTAATATATGAGAAAAAGATAGTATGTGAAGGAAAGACATTAAGTGTTTTAAATGAAGAAAAGATACTTAAGAGATTAGGTCTCGGTCTTCCATTTATAGTTGAGTTAAATAGATATTTAATGGATTATGGACTTATAAATAAATATTATTTAACAGATGAAGAATTGGTAGGTGCATTATGGAAATAAAATTTGATCATGTAAGTTTTGTTATAGATGCATATACTCCTTTAGAAAAAACTATAATAAGCGATGTATCATTTGAAATAAAAAGTCCTGGAATATATTCTTTTATTGGTAGAAGTAATAGTGGTAAAACAGCTATTGGTGACTTAATAAATGCTTTAATAATGCCTACTCGTGGTAAAGTTAAAATAGGAAGATTTATTAATGATGGAAGAATGATAAAGAACATAAATAAACTTAGATTTCAAACTGGATATGTATTTAAAAATCCATATGATATGTTCTTTAATAAAACAGTTAGAAGTGAAATAGAATTTGGAATGAAATATTTCAAATACAAGTTAGAAAAAATAGATTTAAGAGCTAGTGATGCTTTAAAGTTAGTTGGACTAGATGACTCATACTTAAATATGAATCCACAAGATTTAACACTAGTGGATGCTAAAAAAGTAGCACTTGCTTGTGCTCTTGTGTATAACCCAAATATATTAATACTTGATGAATATACAGCTGGACTTAATAATAATGATAAAAAAGAATTAATAAGACTTTTAAGACTTCTTAAAAATAAATATAACAAAACAATAATATTATTAAGTAAAGATACTAATTTTTGTTATCAAATAACAGATTATGTTTATTTAATGAATTTAACTAAATTAGTAGCATTTGGTGGTAAAGAGTTACTTAGAGATATAGATGCATTAAATCAAATAGGAGTAGAAGTACCTAAAATAGTAACATTTATAGATGAATGTAAGAAAAAGGGAAGATACATACATGATTATACTAATATACTTGACCTAATAAAGGGGGTATATAGAGATGTATTCTAGAAACTCATTTGGTTCTTTTTATCCAGTTGATTCTTCAGTTCATAGATTAAATCCAGTAGTAAAACTATTTAATTTTATAATAGCTATATTGCTTATGATATTAAGTGATTCTTTATATATAAACTTATTTCTATTTTCATTAGTTTTATGTATGGAATTATTAAGTTTTGTACCATTTAAATATTATTTTAGAACATTTTGGTCTTTAAGATATATTTATATTCTTATAGTATTTATATGTGCCTATTTTAGACTTAGTATGACTGAAGCACTTACTTATGTAATTAAACTTATAACAGCAGTAGAATATTTAAATATACTTGCTTATACTACTAGTCCTAGTGAAAGTGCTTATGGTATTGAAAAGTTTTTATCATATTTTAACTTTTTATATTTACCAATAACTAAATTTGCTTTTAAGATTAATAAAATGCTTAGATATGTACCACTTATGTTAACAGTAGAATATAAAACATTAAAAGCAGAAGCTAGTAGAGGAATAGATTATTTTCATTCTAATATGTTTGGTAGAATGAATGCTGTTAGTACTATATATGGAAATATATTAGCTCTTACTAAAAGAAAAAGCAGAGATATAGCTTTTGCATCAGAACTTAGACTTTATAATATGAAGAGATACAGAACTAACTATAGAACTAATAGAGTAGGATTTTATGATTTATTTTTCACAGTATTTCATTTAGTATTAGTTTATGCATACTTAGTTCAAAGAGGTGTGATAAAGTGAAGTATTTAATTAATTTAAGTTATAATGGTTCTAAATATTATGGATATCAAATTCAAAAAAATAAAGATACAGTTGAAGGAGAACTAGAAAAAGTATTATCTAAAATATTTAATAGAAGTATTAATACTATAGGGGCATCTCGTACAGATAGGGGAGTACATGCTATAAACCAATATTGTACTTTTGAAGTAGATGAAGACATCAATACAAAGAAATTACTTCATAGTGTTAATTCATTATTAAGTGATTATGTTCATGTTAAAAGCATTAAAAAAGTAAATGAAGACTTTAATGTAAGACATGATGTTAAAAGAAAAGAATACATTTATAAAATAAATATGGGAGAATATAATCCTATAGAAAGTGAATATGTGTATCAATATTGTAAAAGTATAGATAAAGAACTCTTGGATATATTTATTAACCAATTTAAGGGAAGCCATAACTATAGAAGTTTTACTTCTGATAAAGATAATGGTAATTATGAAAGAAATGTAATTATAGATTATAAAATATCTAAGAAGGTATTATATCTTAGATTTGAATCAAGTGGATTTCTTAGATATATGATTAGAAATATAGTTGGTTTATTACTTGATATTAATGATTCTAAAAAAAGTATTTGTGATATTGAAGATATATTTAAATTAGAAGACAGAACTTCTCTTGGTAGATGTGCTAGTCCAGTTGGACTTTATCTTAATAAAATAGAATATTAATAAAAAAGAAAGTGTTTTAAAAACACTTTTTTATATTGTCTGTAAAAAGTATTTGTGATAAAATTATGTTAAGAATAGAGAGGAAGGTTTTTTAATATGCTTGGAAAGGTTCTTACAATTACCAAGAATAGTGCGATTGTTAGTGTAAATAAAGAAACTATTAGTGGTATTAAAGATTTAATAAATTTACATGTTGTATTTGAAGATGCTGATAAAAAAATTTTAGGAGAAGTAGATTCAATTGAACAAGATACTATTAAAGTTAGTTTCTTGGGTGAACTTACTGATAATGATTTTATTGGAGGTCTTATAAAAAAACCTAGCCTTGATGCGAACGTTAGAATTATTAATCAAGAAGAATTAAAAATACTTACTGGTAGTGAAGATAGAAGTATAAGATTAGGTGTAAGTCCTTTATATAATGATTTTCCATTAAATGTTAGTATAGATGAATTATTTTCAAACCATACTGCTATATTTGGTAATACTGGTAGTGGTAAAACATATGGTATATGTAGAATTATTCAAAATATATTTCCTAATTCTCCAATAATTCCTTATAATGCAAATATATTTATATTTGATAGTTATGGAGAATATATGAATGCATTTAAAGATTTAAGTAAAAATAATCCTTACTATTCATTTAAAGTAATTACTACTAATATGAAAAAAGATTATGAAAAACTTAGTATTCCAGTATGTCTTCTTGAGTTAGATGATGTACTTAACTTATTAGATGCAACTAACTTCTCTCAAATAGCTATGGTTGAAACTGCACTTGTGTATGTTAAAATGTTTGCTCGTGAAGATAAAGAAGCATTAGATTATAAGAATCATATACTTGCGAAAGCAATTATTAATATAATGTATACTAATCAAACTTCTAGTAAGATTAGAGATCAAATTTTTGAGATATTAACTGAAACTAATACTCCAGAACTATCTTTAGAAACTGAAGTTCCTGGTATAGGTTTTACACGTATGTTTAGAAATTGTTTTGATATAGATAGTGAAGGAAGATTTGCTGAACGTAAAATAATTACTGATTATATCAAAGGATTTATAGATGACTCACGTAAATGGAATTATAATGCTGATGGAGTATATTATTCTTTACATGACTTAGAAGTTGCTCTTAACTTCACATTATATAGTGAAAGATATTTATTAAATGAAGCTATGTATGATTCTGCGATGAGTTTAAAAGTTAGACTTCATGATTTAGCTACTCGTCAAAATGCAGCATTCTTTAGTGCTGATGGATATACTACAATTGATGAGTATATTAAGAAAATACAAATCAGTGGAAATAAAAAATGTCAAATTGTTAACTTCAATTTAGAAGATGTTGATGATAGATTTGCTCGTAGTATTGTTAAAATATTTGGACGTATGTTCATGAAATTTACAAGAGCATTACAAGCTAGAGCTACTTTCCCAATACATATGATATTAGAAGAGGCTCACCGTTATGTTTTAGAAGGAGATGATAAAGCTCTTCTTGGATATAACATATTTGAAAGAATTGCTAAGGAAGGTCGTAAATATGGTTTATTGTTAGACTTAATTACTCAAAGACCAACTGATTTAAATGAAAACGTTATAAGTCAATGTGCGAACTTCTTAATATTTAAAATAAATCACCCAGCTGACTTAGATTATATTTCTAAATCAGTACCTAATATGAGTGAAGACGTTGTTGAAAAACAAAAGACATTACAAGCAGGTACTTGTGTAGCTTTTGGTAGAATATTTAAAATACCAATGATTGTGAAGATGGAAAAAGCTGATCCACCACCAACAAGTGCTAACTGTGAAATATATAATAACTGGATGGTAAGATTAAAACAATAATTAAGTAAATAAAGTAGGAGGAAAATTCATGTATGATTTTGGTTCACAATTTTATATAGATATGACTAAGAGTAAGACTCCATCATCATATGTATTTATGGGTAAAACGTATAGAATAAGTATTTTATCTGATGCTTTAATACGTTTTGAATATAGTGAAACAGGTGCATTTAATGATTATCCTACTTTTTTTGCTACTAACAGAAGTTTTGGTAAACCTAAGATAACAGTAGAAGAGGATAATAATGTTCTTGTTATTAAAAGTAGTAAATTTATAATAGAATATATAAAAGAAAAACCATATATTGGAAGTAAATTCTTACCTGATCAATATTTAAAAGTAAGTATTGTTGGTACTGATAAAGTATGGTACTTTAATCATCCTGAAGTTAGAAACTTTAAGGGAAGTGCTTATAGTTTAGATGATTATAAGGGAGGAGGAGTTCCTTTAGATAAAGGCTTATTCTCACTAGATGGATTTACTACATTTGATGACTCTAGAACACCAATATTAAATCAATATGGTAATATTATTGCTCCTAATTATAAAAATATAGATACATATTTATTTATATATAATAATGACTTTGGAGTAGGACTTCGTGATTACTTTAACTTAACTGGTTTACCACCACTAATTCCTAGATATGCTTTAGGTGTATGGTGGAATAAAAACGAAGCATATAATTCAAATGAAATAGAAAAGATAGTATATAACTTTAAGAAGAATGATATTCCTCTTTCTGTTATGTTACTTGGTGAATACGAAAGAACTAAAAATAAATACAGTTCAATAAGCTTTAGTCTTAATAAAGTAGGTATTCCAGATGTTAAAACATTAAGTGAAAGATTACATAATAATCATGTACATTTAGGAATGAATATTAAAACTGAAGGAATAATTAGTGTAGAAGAAGAGAATTATCAATCATTTTCTACTTTACTTGGTAGAGATGCTAATAAGAATATACCACTTAATGTTTATGATAATAAATTAATTGATTCATTTATGAAGGGTATTATTAATCCTATGATGGCAAATGGTATAGATATGTTATGGGTTGATGACTATAACAAAGAAAATACTCTTAGAAGCTTTGTAATGAATTATTATTTATATAATACTCTTGCTGTTAATAAGGCTAAAAGGCCACTTATAATGAGTCGTAATTTTGGTGTTAATCCTCATAGATATTCAATTCTTTATTCTGGTAAAACTAATGTAAGTTGGAAAACATTAAAGTTACTTCCATTTTATAATAGTACTGCTGCTAATATTGGTATTAGTTGGTGGAGTCATGATATAGGTGGATTTAAAGGTGGTATGGAAGACTCTGAACTTTATATGAGATATGTTCAATTAGGAGTTTATAGTCCTATATTAAGATTATCTAGTTCTTTTGGAAAATATTATAAAAGAGAACCATGGAAGTGGGATGCTAAAACATTAAAAATAGTTCATGATTATTTAAGAATAAGACATAAACTTATTCCATACTTATATAGTGAGGCTAAAAAATATTCTAGTTTTGGGGCTCCATTAATACAACCTTTGTATTATAAATATCCTGAAACTTATGATGAACCACTTTATAAAAATGAATTTTACTATGGTAGTGAGTTATTTGTTGCTCCTATAGTTGATCCAAAAGACTCAGTAATGAATAGAGTTGTACATAAAATATTCTTACCAAATGGAGTATGGTATGACTTTAAAACTGGTAAGAAATTTCCTGGTGGTAAGAGATATGTTACATTCTATAAAGATGAGGATTATCCAGTTTATGCTAAAACTGGTGCTATAATACCAATGGCAAGATTAAATCGTGATAACTTGAATGATGTATCTAATCCTAAAACATTAGAGATACAAATATTCCCAGGAAGAAGTAATACATATAAACTATATGAAGATGATGGAGAATCATTAATGTATAGAGAAGGACAAAGCTTTACTACAGAGATAAATTACTACTATAAAGAAAACGATTTCTCAGTATCAATACAACCAGTAGAAGGTGTTGAAGGAATAATACCAGCAACTCGTAATTATAAAATAGTATTTAGAAATACTAAGTTTACTGATAATGTACAAGTATTTAAAGATGAAGTAAACGTTCCATATAGAAGATATGTAGATGATAATGACTTTGTAATAGAATTTGATGAAGTACCAACACTAAGTAAAATATTTGTATACTGTAAAGGTAAAGATATAGAAATAAATGCTGAGAGAATTATTAATGAAGATATAGAAGGTATCATTAGTGATTTAAATATTTCTACTGAATTAAAAGAAAAAGTAGATAAAATAATATTTAGTGATAAAAGTATTAAAGACAAAAGATTTGCTATTAGAAGAATGAGAAGTCTTCCAAGTGTATTTAGAAAAATGTTCTTAAAGTTACTTGAATATATAGCTGAGGTGTAGTATAATACATACGTATTTCGATTGACGAAAAGAGTAGTAAATATAGAAAAATTTAAAGAGAGTTAGTGGTAGGTGTAAACTAATAATAATATATATTGAACTTACTTTTTTAGAAATAACGCAGTTCTGCGATAAAGATAAGAGATGCATAAGCTTTATGAATTAAGGTGGTACCGTGGGTTATACTCATCCTTAAGTTATAAAGCTTTTATTTTGAGGAGGAAAATATGAAATTCTTTTTAAGTTGTTTATATGATTTTACTTTTATATTTTTGCTTATGATGATTGTTTATTCAGTGTTCCTGAATAAAAGTAGGAAAGAATATAGTAAGCTCAAAGATAATGATATGGTTAAATATTTTATCGCAAGATATGATTTAGACATGAGAAAAACTAATTATAAAACTGTACTTAATATAGTTACAGTTATTAATTCATTTATAATATCATTTTGTTCTGTGTTAGTTATTAATATTAAAGGAGTTATGTGGTCTATAGTAATTGGATTTGCTGTTATAATGGCTCTTACATACTCTTTATATGAAATATTTGGTAGAGCATTAAAAAGAAGGGAAGGTAAATAAAAATGTATGATTATAAAAAAATAGAAGAAAAATGGCAAAAGTATTGGCTTGATAATAAAACATTTAAAGCTGTTAATAATGGTGGAGATAAACATTATTATATATTAGTAGAATTTCCTTATCCTAGTGGTAGTGGTCTTCATGTAGGACACGTAAGAAGTTATACAGCTCAAGATGCTAAAGCTAGAATAAAGAGAATGCAAGGATATAATGTTTTGTATCCAATGGGATTTGATTCTTTTGGTTCACCTGCTGAACAATATGCAATTAAGAATCATATACATCCTAAACAAGCAGTAGCAGAAAATATTAAGACATTTAAAGGTCAAATGATGAATTTAGGTTATTCATTTGATTGGGATAGAGAGTTTGCTACTAGTGATCCTGAGTATTATAAATGGACACAATGGCAATTCTTACAATTCTATAAACATGGAATGGCTTATAAAGATACTATTGCTGTTAACTGGTGTCCAACTTGTAAAACAGTACTTTCTAATGAAGATAGTTCAGGTGGAGTATGTGAAAGATGTGGAACAGCAGTAACTCAAAAAGAAAAGAGTCAATGGATGCTTAGAATGAGTGATTACTCAGAAGATTTATTAAAAGGTTTAGATGATACTAACTTTGCTGAAAAAGTAAAACTAGGTCAAATAAATTGGATAGGTAAAAGTAGTGGAGTAGAACTTGATGTTGATATCGTTGGTGGTGGTAAATTCTCTATATTTACTACTTGTATTGAAACAGTATATGGTATTACATTCTTTGTAATCGCACCAGATGGAAAACTTGTTAAAGAATTAATGCCTAGAATTAAAAATCAAGATGAAGTAAATAAATATATTGAAGAAACAGCTAAGAAAAGTAATATGGATAGAACAGAATTAAATAAAGAAAAGACTGGATGCTTAATTGAAGGAATCAAAGCAATTAATCCAATTAATGGAAAAGAAGTTCCAATTTTCTTAGGAGATTTTGTTTTAGGTAGTTACGGTACTGGAGCTGTTATGGCTGTACCTGCTCATGATCAAAGAGATTATGAATATGCGAGTGTTCATAACTTAGATATGATTCAAGTTATTGATGGAAGAAGTATAGAAGAGTGTGCTTTTGAAAAACAAGATTATTTAGGTAAAGGTTATAAACTTATTAATAGTGAAGAATTTACTGGTATGACTGTTGAAGAAGCTAAAGAAGCTATAACTGAAAAATTAGTTAATAGAGGTATTGCTCGTAAAGTAAATAATTATAAAATGAGAGATTGGATTTTCTCAAGACAAAGATTCTGGGGAGAACCAATACCAATGATATATTGTGAAAAATGTGGATGGCAACCAATGGATGAAAAAGATTTACCATTATTGCTTCCTGATATTGCTGAATATGAACCTACTGAAGATGGTCAAAGTCCACTTGCTAAAATAGAAGACTGGGTAAATTGTAAATGTCCTAAGTGTGGAGGAGATGCAAAACGTGAAACTGATACTATGCCTAACTGGGCTGGGTCAAGTTGGTACTTCTTAAGATTTATGGATCCACATAATGATCATGAATTTGCTTCAATGGATGCTATGAAATATTGGCAAAGAGTAGACTGGTATAATGGTGGAATGGAACATACAGCAAGACACTTATTATATGCTAGATTCTGGGTACAATTCTTATATAATATAGGACTTGTTCCAAATAAAGAAATGATATGGACTAGAATTAGCCATGGTATGATTCTAGGAGATAACAATGAAAAAATGAGTAAATCTCGTGGTAATGTTGTTAATCCAGATGATATGGTTAAAGCTTATGGTGCTGATGCCTTAAGAGTATATGAAATGTTTATAGGTGACTATGAAAAAGATGCAGCATGGAGTGAAAATGGTCTTAAAGGATGTAAAAGATTTATAGATAAAATATATAGAATGAAAGATAAAGTAAATGATAGTAATGAATATACTGAGTCTTTAGAAATATTAATTAATAAAACTATAAAGAAAGTTACAGAAGACATAGATACTATGAACTATAATACTGCTGTTAGTGCATTAATGATTCTAGCAAATGCTTATGATAAATTAGATTCTATTAGTAGAAAAGATTATAGAGCATTATTAGTATTATTAAATCCAATTGCTCCACATGTTACTGAAGAATTAAATGAAATGTTAAATCTTGGTAAACCAATATGTGAAAGCGAATGGTTAACTTATGATGAAAATAAGATTAGCGATGAAACTGTTAATATAGCAGTAAGTGTTAATGGTAAATTAAGAGCAACTTTTAGTGTAAGTAAAGATACTGATAAAGATGAATTATTAAAACTTGCTAAAGAACAAGAGAATGTTATTAAACATATCGAAGGACATGAAATAGTAAAAGAAATAGTTGTTCCTAATAAAATTGTTAATATAGTAATTAAATAGACTAGAAATAGTCTATTTTTTATTGAATTAATTTTATAATTTTTGTAAAATATTTTTAGATAGTAGAGGTAGTTTATGAATAGAGTTATTGATTATTTTAAACAATATATTGGTGTTATATCTATAGTACTTGCTGTTTGTATTTTGCTTACATATACATTTTCTCATTTTGTTGTTACAAGCGATAATCATAGAAGTGCTGAAATGTATATAGGGGAATTAAAGTATTCTATAACAATTGATGGAACAAATACAAATACTTTAACTGTACCAAGTGGTGAAACTATTGTTGAAATGAAAATAAATAGTTTAAATTCTGTTGATACATATTATAAACTTTTATATCAAAAAGATTCTAATATTGAAATAAAATATTATGATAAAACGTTAGATACTGATGAAGTAGCAACTAATTATGATAGTGTTAATGATAAGATATTAGCTAATAAAACTAATAATATAAAATTAGCTATTCAAAATAATTCTAGTAGTGATATTACTATTACATTTAAAGTTAGTGGTGGATATATAACTAATACTTTAGCTGATGTTGTTGTACCAACTAATTATTCAGAAACTAGTAATTTAGTAACTGAAAAACAATATTTTTGTACTACTAGTGATACTCTTGAAACAGGTCTTATATATGTAAATGGTGTGTATACTTATAGATATAAGAAGTCAGGGCGCGGTATGAATGGTCTTCAATTTGATCTACATTGGTATGATGGTGTTTTGAGTGAAGATGGATGGGGAGTACAATATAATAATAAGGAATCGACTGATCCTGTTACTGGTAAAGTTTGTACTTTTATTAATAATAAACCTATTATATCTATGGCTAATATGTTCTTTTCTACGTATTCTACATCCATTGATTTTAGTAGTTTTAACACAAAGAGAGTTATAACTATGGAAAGTATGTTTCAAAGTATAGAGGATTATACTAAATCTCCAACACTTGATGCAGCGTTGAGTAAGTTAAAAGAATTAGATTTATCGAATTTTGACACAAGTAATGTAACTGATATGTCTGAAATGTTTTCTTATAATGAAAGTTTAACTACAATATATGTTAGTGATAAATTTGTAACTGATAAAGTTACTAATAGTTCAAAAATGTTTTCACTTTGTGACTCTTTAGTAGGTGGTAATGGAACAGAATATAGTGGTTCATATACTGATAAAACATATGCAATAATTGACACAGTAAGTACACCTGGGTACTTTACTCTTAAAAATTAAATTCTTATGAATTTAATTTTTTTATTTAAAAAGAAGTGTTTTAATAATTTATGCCTAACTATAATAATAGGAGGGTTAAATGAAGAAAATATTTTTAGTTTTAGTTACTATATTTTTATTTAGTAAGTGTTATGCGATTGAATATAAATATAGTGAATGGAGTCCTATTTATCCAGGAGAAGTAAAGGATAAAAGATTTATATTTGAGGAAGATAGATATTTATGGTACAAAGAGGTAGAAAAAGATATTAAATATCTAAAACTTGAGGATATAAAAAGTAATATGAAGGTACAATATGAAGATTATAAATATATAAACTTTATAACACCAGAAGTGCCAAAAAAATATGAAGAAAGGGTTATTACATCAGGATTTGAAGATTATACTTTTAAAAATGAAGATATAACGGGTTTATCATTTGAAAAAATTGGGGATTTAAACATTTCTAAAATTGAAATCTTTGATAATGATAAAAAAATTACTTATACTACTAATTTTAAGTCTTTAATTGATGGTGGTGATTATATTAATTATAAGAATAAAAATATAAAATTATTCTTTGATAATTTTAATGAGTCTTTTAAAATAATTGTTTATTACAATAGTAGTGAAGATGTTAGTTCTTTAATATCATATAGATCATGTGATAAATATAATGTTTATAGTAAAAAGTTTATTTTTGAAAAATGTGATAATTGTAAATTAGAACTTTCTATTAAAGATTTTAAATCTTATGTTAATCAATATATGGAAGTATATAAAGTTACTGATAAAGTGTATAAAACATATAAATTAGAAAGGGAATATACTAGCGATTATTATTCTAATTTAGATGGTTATATTAAAGATGAAAGTACTCTTAAAAAATATTATAGATTTATACTTAATGATTATATTATAGTAGATAGTGATGGTAATATAGTTAAAGATGGCAATTGTTTTAAAGAAACGTGTTATATAAAATATTTAGATTATAAAGAGGAAATAGAGAATCCTAAAACCGGAGATAATATATATAAATATCTTACTAATAGCTCTATATTGTTAGTTATACTTATACTAATACTAAATAAAAAATCTAGTTTTGTCGAATCACAACATTCTTAATAGAGATTGTAGTATTATTTAATCATGACAACAAATATTGAATTCAAAAAAGGGATTTTATTTGTTAGATTAAATGGTAGTTTTTATTGTGAGACATTAAATGTATTTGAGAGTAGAGTTATTCCTGTAATATTAGGTATGTCTTTAAAACAAGTTAATATTGACTTAGAAGATGTTAATTATGTTGATAAAAGTGGAATAGATTCTATAATTAAAATATCTAATGTTGTTAGTAGATATGATGGTAAAGTAGTAATTAGTGGTATAAATGATAAACTTAAATTAGCTCTTAAAAATAGCGATTTATTTGATTATTGTTTTAAATCTAAGAGTGAAAAACATAGTATAGGGATATTTAGTATATGAGCGATAAATATTTAATGTTGATTAAAGAAAGTGAGGGATTAATATATAAAATCGCTAGTAAATATTCTATGTATTATAGTATTGATGATCTCTATCAGGTAGGTTCTATTGGAGTGATAAAAGCATATAAAAACTTTAAGAAAGACACTAGTGTTAAATTTAGTACATATGCTTATAAATATATTTTAGGAGAAATAATAGAATTTATTAGAACTGATAGGAATATAAGAGTTAGTGAAGAGTATATGTCATTATATAAAAAATATTTAAGTGTAAAAACATTACTTACTACAAGATATGGTAGAGAAGTTACATTCAAAGAAGTTTGTTCATTTATGGAAATAGATGAATGTGTTATGCTTAATATAATTGAAACTATATCATTTACTACAAGTACAGATGAAAAGGATTATGATTATGGAAATGATAAAAGAGAGGAGATTGATAATAGAATTCTTTTAGATACAGAATTATCATCAATGAATGATTTTGATAGACATTTAATAGAATATAGATATTATCAAGGATATACTCAAAGTGAAACAGCTGATGTTTTAGGAGTGTCTCAAGTAAAAGTATCAAGACAAGAAAAGTTAATACTAGAAAGAATGAAATCCAATATTTGTGCATAATAAAAAAACACTTTTTAGTGTTTTTTTAATGCTGAAATAAAGAATGCGATTACTCCTCCGAAGCCACCAATCACTAAAGCAAATTTCCATTTATTCTTTAAGAATGAATTATCTTCTATTACTTTATCTAGTGTTTTAAAACTATTTATTGTAGTTTTAAAGTCTTCATTATTAGTTAATTCTGAATCACTACTATAAGTATAAACATAAATATAATTTTCAGTAGTAAATGCATATCCTTTTTGATATATATCATATCCAGTTGATTCTTTAGTAGGCCATACTACATCATAACTAATTGTTTGCATATCATTAAGAGTATCTTTTTTAACATTTTTAACATCTACTTTAATTTTATATTCTTCTAGTTGTTTATTTATTTCATCTTCTAAATATTTTTCATATTCATTGATATTTTCATCAGTATAGTTTTCAATGTTATATTTATTATCTTTTTGATTCTTACTAATTGTAATAATTATATTGTCATTATTTTTAGAATCATTACTAATCCATTTATATGTTCCATTTTCAGAAATTTCTTCTTTAAATGTTTCAGGTATATCAATCTTAAAGTATTCATTTTCATATGCTTTTACATTACCAAAACTAAGTAATAGTAGTGGTATTAATAATAATTTTTTCATTTAATTCACCAAAATAATTATAAGACATTTTACTAAATTTATCAACATTGATTATTTTGACAATTATTCCTAAGTTTTTCTTTTTATTTTTATTGATTAATGTTATAATTTATTATAGGAGAAGATTGTATGAGAAAGTTATTTAAATTATTTATTATTTTTGGTATTTCGTTTTTATTATTTGGATGTAATAAAGATGATAATAAGTTAGTTATGGTTACTGAGG
>CAVIUL010000013.1:0-21536 GCA_963645885.1 bacterium
ATTTATGACAGTAGAAGTTATTAACAATGTTCCACGTGGAACATTAACAAAAACTAATTTGAAAAAAGATTAGTTATTCTTTGAAATTTATAAACAAAAAAAATTAATATTGTTAGATAAAATTATTATTTAAAACTCAAAAATTTAATATTTCATGATTATAATTTGCAAATTAAAAAAATTATCAACAATGTTCCACGTGGAACATAAAAAATACTTGATTTAAAATAAACAATAATATATAATGTATTTGTGCAACAGAAAAAATGCGAATCAGGTCAGAATCGGAAGATAGCAGCCTTAAGTGATTATTCTGTGTGCACTTTTTTTATGAGGTAGAAATGAATCAACAAATATTAAAAATATTAATTCAAGAAACTAACAAAGCAATAAGTAAGAATGAAGTTCCTATCGGATGTTTGATAACAAGAAATTCTGAAATTATTTCTAAAGCACATAATCAAAAAATATCAAGAAAGGATCCAACAGCCCATGCAGAAATAATCGCAATAAAAAAAGCCTGCAAGAAGGTTGGATCATGGAATTTAAATGATTGTGAATTATATGTAACACTTAAACCATGCAATATGTGTATGGCTGTTATAAATGAGGCGAGAATAAAAAAAGTATATTATATTGTTGACAATAATAAAATTGTTAATAACAATATGTTAATAACAAAAATTAAAGATTGCGAATATGAAACTACTTTTAGTGAAATATTAAGTACTTTCTTCAAAAATAAAAGATAGATAATATATAAATATTTTGATATAATATTTAGAGGAGGTTTATTATGTCTTACATATCATTGTATAGAAAATATAGGCCAAAAACATTTTCAGATGTAGTTGGACAAGAAGTTGTTATTAAAATATTAGAAAATTCAATTTTAACGGGCAAAATAGGCCATGCATACATCTTTAGTGGTCCTAGAGGTACAGGAAAGACTAGCATTGCAAAAATCTTCTCAAAGGCCGTAAATTGCCTTGAAAATGAATCTGGAGATTTGTGTGGAAAATGCAGTGTTTGTTTATCAGATTTTGACGATGAAATTGATATTGTTGAAATAGATGCAGCAAGTAACAATGGAGTAGATGAAATAAGAGAAATAAGAAATAATGTTAAACTTGCTCCAAACCATTTAAGATATAAAGTATATATAATTGATGAGGTTCACATGTTATCAACAAGTGCATTTAATGCATTATTAAAAACACTAGAAGAACCGCCATCTAATGTAATATTTATTCTCGCAACAACAGAATTTAATAAAATACCTGCGACAGTTATCTCTAGATGTCAAAAATTTGATTTTAAAAAGTTAACTATAAATCAAATAGAAAATAGATTAAATTACATACTAGATAAGGAAAATAAAACAATTAAACCTGAAGTAGTTGAATTAATATCTCAACTTAGTGATGGCGGAATGAGAGATGCCATTAATATGCTTGATCAATTAATATCACTAGATAAAACTGATATTGATACTGATGATGTATATAATTTAATAGGTGATGTCAGTGAAAATAAAATATTTGAATTATTAAAGGAAATAACAGAACATGATGTTAAAAATATTTTAGAAAGTGTTGATTTATTATTTTCTGAAGGAAAAAATTTTATTAACATAACTAATAGACTTCAGACGGTAATAAGAAATATAATTATATACAATAATTCTGATAATTATTTTTCAAAAGAATATGAACAAAAATTAAATAATTTTGCAAAAATTGACTTGGAAAAATTCTTAGATTTATCAAGTATTTTATTCAAACTTTCAAACGAATTAAAAAAGACCACTAATCAAAAAGTATTAGTAGAAATATATTTATTAAAAGCTTCCTTGATTTTTGACGAAAAAAACATAGAAAAAGTGGAAAAAACAGCGGAAATAAGCCCAAAAATAGAAATAAAAAATGAATCAAAAAAAGATGAAGAAAAAGAGATTAAAATAAATAATGCATTATGTGGTGCTGATAAGTTACTTAAAAATTCATTTGTGAAAAACTATGAAAATATAAAAGAATTTTTATCAAATAAAGAATATAATTCAGTTGCTAATTTAATGCAAAAAGCAACTCCAGAAGTTGTATCAGAAAATAATATATTATTTAGTTTTAAAAATCATTTAGAAGTTGTATTATTTGAAAAAAATATTATAGAAATTCAAAAACTTTTAAAACAAATTTGTGATAAAAAATATTCTATAGTTGCCGTAAATATAGATGAATGGAATGAAATAAAAAAAGAGTATATTAATAATGTAAAAAATGGAATAAAATATGAATACATTGAAGAAATAGAAAAAACAGAAAAATCAAAAAAAACAACAATATTAGAGAATACTGTTGAAAATTTATTTGGTGATAGTATCATAAATAATGAGGATTAGAAAGGAAATAAAATTATGAATATGCAAAGTATAATGGCACAAGCCAGAAAATTACAAGGAGATATAGAAAGAACTTCAAAAGAAATTGAAAAGACAGTTTTCACATATGAAAACGAAAACATTTTAGTAGAAGCGCTAGGAACATATGCAATTACTAAAATTCAAATAAAAAATGAAAATATATTAGAAGATAAAGAAATGTTAGAAGATATTATTTACGTTGCAGTAAATGATGTTATAAATCAAGTTAAAAAGGAAAAAGAAAAAAAATTAGGAAAATACACTAATGGTCTTGGAGGAATACTTTAATAATGGCACTTCCAAGAATTTTCACTGATTTAGTTAATAATTTAACATTATTTCCTGGTGTTGGTGAAAAAACTGCTGAAAGGTATGTTTATTCATTGTGTGATAAAGAACCAGAAGAAGTTGAAAACTTAGCTAATGCACTTATTGATTTTAAGAAAAATATAAGATATTGCGAGGTTTGTGGATGCTTAACTGATACTGATGAATGTGATATATGTTCTGATAAAAATCGTGATAGAAGTACAATTTGTATTGTAGAAGACTCAAAAAATGTATTTTTTATAGAGAAAACAAAAAAATATAATGGTTTATATCATGTACTAAACGGAGTAATATCACCAATTGAAGGTAAAAATCCTGAAGATTTAAACCTTTATAGTCTATTAAATAATAGGATAACAAAAGATATAAAAGAGGTTATAATAGCTTTAAATCCATCGATAGAAGGAGAAGTAACATCTTTATATATTCAAAAAGTATTGGAAAAATACAACGTTAAGGTATCAAGATTGTCTTATGGTATACCAATGGGATCTGATATAGAATATTTAGATCCAATAATGATATCTAAGGCGTGGGATGATAGAAAAGTAATATCAAATGAAAAATAATCATAAAATGTATGGATGACATGATTATATTTATAATAAAAAAAATTGTTTATGCATTATGTCTTTTATACACAGTAAATATTTTTATAAGCAAAGTAGGAAAAATAATACCAATAAATATATATACAATAATACTAGTAACAATTTTTGATTTTTTTGCAGTATTATCATTAATATATTTAAAGTATTATTGTTGAGGAGTAATAATTGAACATAGTAGAGTATTTTGAAAAACTTAATGAAGAAGACAAACTAACTCAAGCGTTTCTAATTGGAAATGTTCTTTTTGATGATGTTCAAAATGAAATAAATGAAGTATTGCAAAAATATATATTTAATAATAGTATTGATAATTTAAAAGATAATCCAGACGTATATATTTTAAAACAAGATGAAGTGAATATTACAAAAGATGTAATAAAGGATTTACTAAACAAATTATCAACAACTTCTCAATTTAACAATAAAAAAGTTTATATAATAGATAAAACTGAGTATTTATCAGACACAGTATTCAATGCAATATTAAAAACATTAGAAGAACCTAAAGAAGGAATTTATGCAATTTTAATATCAAATAATATAGATGCAGTTAAACCAACGATTGTTAGTAGATGTCAAAAAATATTTTTATCATCATCTACTGATAAATTAGAATTAACTGAAGAAATCGAAGAAATTTCCAACGATTTGATAAATTCTATAGAGGAAAATGGACCAAAAACTATTGCAAAAAATTACAAAATGTATAATATAATAAGCGATCGAGATAAATTCATTAAAGTTTTAAAAACAATGATGAATGAATATCATAAGGTTTTAAAATCAATAATTGAAGAAAAAAATGAAGATTATTTAAATAAAAAAATATTAGAAAATAACAATTTGTCTAGTATTTTAAATAAGATGTTAATAATCGATAATACAATTAATTTGATGCAAAATTATTTAAATAAAAATCTTAGTATTGATAGATTTATTATAGAAATGTGGAGATGTAATATATGAAATGTGTAGGAGTAGAATTTAAATCAGGTGGAAAACAATATACTTTTTTTGATAATGATATAGAAGTTAGCTGTGAAGATTATGTAATAGTAGAAACTGAAAGAGGACTTCAATTTGGAAAAGTGTGCGTTCTTCTTGGAGAATTAAATGATGGAAAAGAACATACAAAAGTTGTACAAATTGCTAAGAATAAAGAAATAAAACAAAACGAATCAAATATAAAGGACGCAAAAAAAGCATTAGAAAAGGCGCAAGAATTAGCAGAAAAATTATCACTTGAAATGAAATTTTTAGATGCATATTTTACATTTGATAGAAAACAATTAGTATTTCAATTTTTAGCTGATAACAGAGTGGATTTTAGAGAACTGGCAAAATCATTAGCTGCAATATATAAAACTCGTATTGAATTAAGACAAGTAGGAGTAAGAGACAAGGCAAAAGAAATCTCAGGAATTGGACAATGTGGTAGAAAACTATGCTGTTCTAGCTTCTTAAATGATCTTGACTCAGTAGGAATAGCACAAGTAAAAAATCAAAATTTATCTTTAAATCCAAGTAAAATTAATGGATTATGTGGAAGACTTTTGTGTTGCTTAAAATACGAAGATGATTTATATACAGAATTTAGAAAAGATTTACCAGAAGTTGGTGATAAAATCAAACATGATAAGGAAGATGCAACTGTTATAAGTGTTGACATTCCAAATAGAAAGTATACAATATTAACCGAATCAGGGACAAAAGAGGATGTAGTTGTTCAATTAAAGTGTAGTGGTAAATGTGGGAAAAATAGAAATTAATGATTTAGTATATTTTAAAGATATTAAAATAGTTCAGAATAAAGACTATTTTAATTTTAGTTTGGATTCAGTTTTACTACCAAACTTTGTAGAAATAACAAGAAAGACTAAAAAAATATTAGATATGTGTACTGGGAATGCTCCAATACCATTAATACTATCAACAAAAACTGATGCAAAAATTTATGGAGTAGAACTTCAAAAAGAAGTATACGATTTGGCAAAAGAAACAATAAAAATAAATAATCTAGATAATCAAATAGAACTTATAAACGACAATATCAAGAATCTAAAGAAAACTTTTGAAACAGAAACATTTGATATAATTACATGTAACCCACCATATTTTAAGAGAAAAGATGATAGTATCATTAACGAAAATAAAATAAAATCTATCGCAAGACATGAAATAGAAATGGAACTAGAAGATGTAATGATAATAAGTAAAGCTTTGTTGAAAAATGAAGGTTCATTAGTACTAGTTCATAGAACTGATAGATTAATTGAGATTATAGAATTAATGAAAAAATACAACATAGAACCAAAACGGATGAGATTAATATATCCAAAAATTAATATGGAATCTAATCTTGTATTGATAGATGGAAGAAAAAATGGAAAAGAAGGATTAAAAATATTACCTCCACTATATATTCACAATAATGATAATAGCTATACTAGTGAGGTATTAGAAATGTTTGGGAAGTGATAAAATGATACAAAAAAGTTACGATAAAAGTCCATATGGAAAACTTTATTTAATACCAACACCAATTGGTAACCTTGAAGATATAACTTTAAGAGCAATTAATACTTTAAAAGAAGTAGATATTGTTTATGCAGAAGATACAAGAGAAACTTTAAACCTATTAAAGCACTTAAATATTCAAAAGAAAGTAGAATCTTGCCACAAATATACAGAAATGATGCATAAAGATAAAATTGTTAATATCTTAAAAGAAGGAAAGAATATTGGATATGTAACAGATAGAGGAACACCTCTTATAAGTGATCCAGGAAATGTTATAGTCGATGAAGCTATAAAAGAAGGAATAACTGTAATAGCACTTCCAGGTCCAAATGCACTTTTACCAGCTATCAATATGTCAGGAATAAGCAATGAAAGATTTCTTTTCTATGGTTTTTTAAATAGTAAACAAACCCTAGCTAGAAAAGAACTAATCGATTTAAAAGAAATTAAACAAACATTAATTTTCTATGAAGCACCTCACAGAATAAAGAATACTTTAGAATTATTAAAAGATGTTTTAGGCGATAGAAAAATTGCTATCGTAAGAGAAATATCTAAATTATATGAAGAAGTAATAAGAGATAATATTAGTAATATTATTAAAATTTGTGATAGAATAAAAGGTGAAATGGTAATCGTAGTTGAAGGATACACAGAAGTAGAACAAGAAGTAAACTATCAAGAAGTTATCAACAGTCTGTTAGAAAAAGGTTATTCAAAAAGAGATGCCATTAAAGAAGTATCAGATAGATACAATGTTAGTAAGAACAAACTTTATAATGAATATAAGGAGGACTAAATGAAATTAATCGTAGGACTCGGAAACCCAGAAAAAAAGTATGAAAAAACAAGACATAATTGTGGATTTAGAGCTATAGACTATTATGCTAAAGAAAATAATCTTACATTTAAGTCTAAATTTAAGGGATTATATTGTGAACAAGTTGTTAACAATGAAAAAATGATTCTTTTAAAGCCACAAACATATATGAACCTATCAGGAAAATCAGTACGTGAAATAGTAAAATTCTATAACATTGATATAAATGATATATTAGTTATTTATGATGATGTAGATTTTGAAGTCGGAACTTTTAAAATAAGAAGAGGTGGAAGTGCTGGAGGCCACAATGGTATTAGAAATATAATAGATAACCTAAAAACCGAAAATATTCAAAGAATTAGGATTGGCATATCTAAAAATGAAATACCGTTAATGGATTATGTTTTAGGTAAATTTACTCCAGAAGAAGATAAAAAGATAGAATCAGTTCTTCCACAAGTTGCTAACATTATAAATGACTTTTCAAATCATAATATTGATGAATTAATGGAAAAATACAATAGGAATAAAAATGAGTAATAACTTATATAAAGAATTATTTGATTTTAATGTTGATACCACTAAAAAGATATCAGTTACTAAGAATGAAGTATATAACCAATTATTGTTATATATCTTTTTAACGTCTAAAAAAAATTTACTTTTAGTTCTTCCTACTTTAAATGAAGCAACTGAAGTATATAATGAACTAAAAAACTATCTAGATGAAGTATATCTATTCCCAGAAGATGATATTATGACTAAAACAGCTATCGCAAGCTCACCGGAACTACTATTCATGAGAGCAAACATCTTAAATAAATTTAATGACAAACAAGCCAAAATAGTTATAGTTCACCTAAATAGTTTCATAAAAAAATTGCCTAACAAAGACACATTTATAAAAAATAAAATCAAATTATCAAAAGGTACAAAGATCAATAGAGATGACCTTATAAAGAAATTAATTGAAATAGGTTATAAAAGGGAAAGCATGGTATATGATACATCTGACTTTTCAGTTAGAGGTTTTGTTGTAGATGTTTATCCAATAAATGAAGAAAATCCAATAAGAATTGAATTCTTTGATGATGAGATAGAGAAGATTAAACATTTTGAAGTAGTAACTCAAAAATCTGTAGACGAACTAGACACTATAGAAATTCAATCTATAAAAGATGATTTTGGAGATAACACTTCATCAATTAGAGAGTACATCGAAGATGGAAAAGTAATCTTTAGTAATTATAACCAACTATTAAATCAAGAGAAAATGATTCAGCCACAATTAAAATATTTAGAAATAGAAAACTCAGTTTATAAAGTAAAAAATTTAACAAAGAAAGAAGATATTTTCTTAGATACAATAAATAACAAGAATAGTGACTTAGATATAGAAGCAAAATCTATCGCAAACTATGAAAATAACAAAGAAGCATTCACTGAAGCAATAGAAAAATACAATGGAACACTATATACAATTAACAAATTATTAACAAAAGAAATCAAAAAACTAGACAAAAACATAAAAATAGTGAATAACACATTAAATCATGGATTTGTGTATAAAAATAACTATTATTTTTCAGAATTTGATTTATATGGACGCAAAAATAAACAAGAATTGACACGTGATAAGTCACTTGGAACAAAAATAATGTCAATTGACGCTATCAAACCAGGTGATTATGTAGTACATAGAAAGTCTGGAATTGGTATCTATATGGGCATTACTACTATAGAAAAGAAAGGTCTAAAAAAAGATTATCTTCTTATTCAATACAAAGGCAACGACAAACTTTATATGCCGGTAGAAGACATATCAAAACTATATAAATATTCTGCTAAAGAAGGAGCTAAACCAACTATTAACAAATTAAATAGTGTTGAATGGACAAAGACAAAACTTAGAATTAAAGAAAGAATTAAAAGCATTACTGGTGAGCTTCTTAAAATATACCAAGAGAGAAACAAAGCAACAATCGAACCATTCAAAAAAGATGATGAAGAACAAGAAATATTTGAGTCAGAATTTGAATATGAAGAAACAGTTGATCAATTAAAAGCAGCTAATGATATAAAAAGAGATTTAGAAAAACCACGCCCAATGGAAAGACTACTTTGTGGAGATGTTGGTTATGGTAAAACAGAAGTAATCTTTAGAGCAATGTTCAAAACTGTTGAAAATGGTAAGCAAGTAGCATACCTATGCCCAACAACATTACTTTCTCATCAACAATATGATTCTGCTTTAGAAAGATTTAAAAACCATGGAATAAATATTGATCTAATTAATAGACATTTTACTAACAAACAAGTACAAGAAAAATTAAAAAGACTAAAAGAAGGTAAAACAGATATCATATTTGGTACCCATAGACTTCTTAGTTCAGATGTTGAATACAAAGATTTAGGACTTCTAGTAATAGATGAAGAACATAGATTTGGTGTAGAACAAAAAGAGAAAATTAAAAAATTAAAATCAAACGTACACGTTCTTTCAGTATCAGCTACACCAATTCCAAGATCACTTCAAATGTCACTTGTTGGTATTAGAGACCTAAGCTTAATAGAAAGTGCACCTAAAAATAGATATCCAGTTCAAACATATGTAATTGAATACAATGAAATGCTTATAAGAGAAGCAATCCTAAAAGAAATGTCTAGAAAAGGCCAAGCGTTTATTCTTTATAATAATATTACTAACATGGAAACATTAGTTTCAAAATATAAAAGACTTATTCCTGAAGCTAGAATTTGCTATGCACACGGAAAAATGACAAAGAATGAAATGCAAGATATTATCTATGACTTTACTAACAAAGAATATGATGTTTTAGTAAGCACAACTATTATAGAAAATGGAATTGATATACCAAATGCTAACACAATAATTGTTATTGATAGTGATAGATTCGGACTTAGCCAGCTTTATCAAATAAGAGGAAGAGTTGGTAGAGGTGACAAAATCGCATATGCTTATCTAATGTATAAAAAAGAAAAAGTATTAAATCCAACTGCACTAAAAAGATTAGAAGCAATCAAAGAATTCACTGAACTTGGTAGTGGATACAAAATATCAATGAGAGACTTAGCTATAAGAGGTGCCGGAGACATACTAGGAAAAGAACAAGCCGGATTCATAGATTCAGTCGGAGTAAATATGTACTTAGACTTAATCAACGAAGAAGTTAACGGTATTAAAGTAGATGAAGATGAAGAAAAAGAACCTACTATGATAGATGTCGCAACTCACATTGGAAAAGAATATACAGATGAAAGCGAAATAGTAATAGAACTACATAAAAAGATAAATGGAATAACAAACAAAAAAGAATTAAAAGAAGTTCTATCTGAAATAAGAGATAGATTTGGTATGACTAATCATGAATTAGAACTTTATGCTCATGAAAAATATTTAGAGAAGCTTTTAATTATTACTGGTGTAAAAATACTAGAAAATGATAATTTAAAAGTAGTTTTAAAACTTAAAAAAGAAATTTATGAAGCAATTAGTGTAGAAAAATTATTTACAGAAGCAACTAAAATAACTACAAAATTTAATTTCTCATACAAGGCAGGTTCAATACTAGTAACACTTTTAAAAGCAACTTTAGATAAAGATTATATCTACTATTTAGAAGAACTTTTAGAAGTGATATATGATTTAAAATTTAAAGTATAAAATGACTAAATGTAATCAAACTATTATTAGGGTGATTACATGAAACCAACTGGTATAGTAAGAAAAATAGATGAACTAGGAAGAATAGTACTTCCTAAAGAAATGAGAAAATGTTTAAATATAAATACTGGAGACGATTTTCAAATAAGACTTGAAGATGAAAAAATAATATTAGAAAAGTATTCATATTTAAAAAACTATGAACAGGAAATTTTAAATATAATAAACTGTTTTATATCAGAAACTACATATGATATAAGTTTAGTAGTTAATAGTAAAATAATAAATAAAAATAATGAAATTATTGATCAAAAACTAGATAGATTAATTCAAGAAAGAAAAGTATTTGAATGTAAAAATATAGAAGAATTAGAATTAAATAAAAATCTTATTATAGAAGGAAGATACATTATCTTACCAATCGTAGTTAATAGTGACTTGTTAGGTTCATTAATTATTGCAAGTAAGGATGATATCATAAACATGGAGAAAACTTCAAAACTACTTCTTAAATTAATAAAATCTAAATTTGAATAATATGTCAAATATTCTATAAATATGTCTATCTAGTTGAAAACATAAAAATAAAAGTGCTAATATAATTATGTACTTTCAAAAAAATATAGAATGTTTGGTGATAAAAATGATAGATTCACATGCTCATATATTGGGCGAATATTATGATGATATAGGATCATTTATAGAAAAACTTAAAGATAAAGATATATTAAAAGTAGTAAACTGTGCAGATTCAATAGCTACATCTAAAGAAGTGTTAGATTTATATAGAAAATATGATGGATATTTAATGCCAGCTATAGGAATACACCCAGAGAATGTAGATTTAAAAGAAAATACTATTGAATCATTAGAAGAGTTACTAAAAGAAAATAAAGTAGTAGCAATAGGTGAAATAGGGCTAGACTATAATTTTAATGATGAAAATAAAGAAGAACAAAAAGAATTCTTTAATCGTCAATTAGATTTAGCAGAAAAATATAACTTACCAATAATAGTTCACACAAGAGATTCAATACAAGATTGCTATGATATATTAAAGAAAAGAAAACTAAAAGGTGTAATTCATTGCTATAGTGGAAGTATTGAAATGGCAAGAGAGTTTATTAAACTTGGATATAAACTTGGAATAGGTGGAGTTTTAACATTTAAAAATGCAAAATTATATCAAGTAGTAGAACAAATAGATATGAAAGATATATTACTAGAAACAGATAGCCCATTCTTATCTCCAGAACCATATAGAGGCAGAAAAAATGTACCTTCTAATGTGTACTATGTAGCAAAAAAAATAGCTGAAATAAAAAATATTCCACTAAAAGATGTAATGGATATTACTACTAATAATGCTAAAGAGGTTTTTGACATTTAAATATACATATTATATAATTTAATTACGAAGAGGTAATTAATGAAGGAGTATATTAAAAGTAGAATATTAATGACTTTTGAAGCAATAATAATATGTTCTTTAATACTATTATTAAATAAGGGCTCTTATGAAAAGAGTTCTCTTTCTATTGCTTTAAATGATACTATAGATAAATCAGTAGATAAAGATGTAATTCAAAAAACACAAAACACTCTTTATCAAGAAGGAATACAAAATCCACTTTATACATTTGTAGGAGAATTAACAGGATATACTGGAGACTGTCCACTTTGTACAGGTTATCTAGCTTGCCCACCAAGAACAAATGTAATAAAAGAAGGAATATATTATAATGATAAAAAATATGGCAAAGTAAGAATCGTAGCTAGTAGTAAAAACTATCAATGTGGAACAATATTAAAGTTTAACGTAGGAAAGTTATCAGATGAGCCAATGATAGCAATAGTACTTGATAGAGGAGTAAGCGGTAATGTAATAGACTTACTTACTGATAGCCAAGACTATGCAGTTAAAAAAATAGGAAGAGTAAGAAACTTAGAATTCGAAGTACTAAGAGAAGGATGGAAATAATATGAAATTTGATTATAAAAAATCATTAGGACAAAACTTCTTAAAAGATAAAAATATCATCAATAAAATAGCAGACTCTATAAATCCTACAAAAGAAGATTTAATAATAGAAATAGGTCCAGGTGCAGGAGCTCTTACTAAAGAACTAGTAAAAAAAGAATCAGATGTTATATGTTTTGAAATAGATACAAGACTAAAAGACATACTAGAACAAATAGATAACAATAAACTAACAGTAGTATTCAAAGACTTCTTATCTATTAATATAAATGATTATATCGATCAAACTAAATATAAAAACCTTTACTTTGTAGGAAATTTGCCTTATTATATAACAACTGCGATTATAAATAAAATAGTAAAAGAATCAAACCCATACGAAATAACAATAATGGTTCAAAAAGAAGTAGCTGATAGATTCAGTGCTAAACCTGGAACTAAAGACTATGGTTCTATAAGTGTATTTTTACAATATAACTTTGATATAGAAAGAGTATGTAATGTAAGTAAAACATGTTTTGAACCAGTACCAAAAGTAGATAGTTCAGTTATTAAATTCAAAAGAAATAAAAAAATAAAAGCAAACAATGAAGAAAAATTTTATAAACTTATAAAAGATTCATTTACTCAAAAGAGAAAGAATTTAAGAAATAATCTTAAAGGATACGACCTAAATAAAATAGAAACAATATTACAAAAACACAATAAAGATTTAACTGCTAGAGCAGAACAATTATCTATAGAAGAATTTATAGATATATCAAATAACATATAAATATGAAATGAAATATAAAATTAAAAGAACAATAAAATATATAGGAGTAATAGCAATAACACTATTACTTTCTTTTAATGTGCAAAAAATTATAGAATGGAAAAAAGATAGTAAAGAAACAGAAAATATTATAGAAACGATAACACCAGAAATTATAAAAGAAGAACATCTAACAGAAGAAAACAAAATAATTAATAAAGACATTGTCGGATGGTTAAAAGTAAATAATACAAATATAGATTATCCTTTTGTTAAATATAAAGATAATAAATATTACTTAAATCATAATTTAAAAAAAGAAAAAAGTTCATCAGGATGGATATTTTTAGATTATAGAAATAACATAAACCTTAAAAATAAGAATAGTATTATATATGGACATGCTAGAAAAGATAAAACAATGTTCGGAACGTTAAGATATGTATTAAGAAAAGAATGGTATAAAAACAAAGAAAATCAAATTATAAATATAACAATAAATAATAAGAACTATAAATATAAAATATTTTCAATATATACAATAAAAAAAGAAAACTATTACTTACAAACTGAATTTAATAATGCAAAAGAATATAAAGAATTTATAGATATTTTAAAAAGAAGAAGCATATATAATTTTAAGGTTAATACTAAAACAATCAATTATATCCTAACCCTTAGTACTTGTTATAAAGATAATAATAGAGTTGTAGTACATGCTAAATTAATTGAATAATTTTTATATAAAAGAATATTATTAACTGGGGGACATATGTTTAAAATAGGTGATCTAGTTACAAGAAAAAAATATGGCAATGACATAATATTTAAAATAGATAAAATACAAAATAATACTATTTATCTAAAAGGAGTAGATGTAAGACTTTACGCCGATACAAAAGAAGATGATCTGATACTTGCAACAATTCCTAAAAAAAAAGAAATAATTAACACTATTAGAACACTAAAAACTGATGAATATTTTTATATTCCAGGTACAATATTGCATTTAGACGGCGACAATGAATATTTAGAGAAGTGCATGGACTTTTATAAAGAACAAAAAATAAAATGTTTTGGATATACATTCAAAGAAAGTGAATTCAAAGATAATGTAAAAAAACTACTCATGAAACATAATCCTAGTATTTTAGTAATAACTGGACACGATGCACACTATCAAAAAAGAAAAAACAATGAATCATACAAGAACAGCAAGTATTATATAGAAACTGTATTAGAAGCAAGAAAATACAAAAATAATCATAAAGATTTAGTAATAATCGCAGGAGCATGTCAAAGTGACTATGAAAGTTTAATAAAAGCACAAGCCACATTCGCATCAAGTCCTAAAACAATAAATATTCATGCACTAGATCCAGCAATAATCGCATCCACTATAGCATTAACAGATAAAACAGAAGTTATAGATATAGAAAAAACATTAGCGAAAACTAAATATGGAAGTGAAGGTATGGGTGGAATTATAATTAATGGAATGATGAACACCGGATACCCAAGAAAGGATATAAATTGAATATTAAAAAAATTAAAAATGATATATTAGAATTAAAAGATACAAAACTTAAAATTAAAGTAAACATTGGAAGAAATAAACATGAATATTATGAAGGAATAATAGAAAAACTTTATAATAATTTATTTACAGTAAAAACTAATAGAGGTCTTAAATCTTTTACTTATACAGACGTCGCAATTAAGCAGGTTGTACTAAGCAAATTTACGTAAAAAAGATTGATATTCAAAAATATTTGTAATATAATTAAATTAACAAAATGTTAAGGAGGTACTTATGGAAATTACATCAGTTAGAATTCGTAAGGTTGAAAGAGAAAATTCTCGTATGAAAGGAATCGCATCAGTAGTTGTTGATAATGCTATCGCTATTCATGATATCAGAATCATCGAAGGTGATAACGGACTATTTATCGCAATGCCTAGTCGTAAGACTCCAGTTGGTGAATATAAAGATATAGCTCATCCAATCAACCAAGAAGTAAGAACAATGTTTGAAAAAGCTATCTTAGATGCATATGAAAATGCTGAAGATGAAGAATCAGCAGAAGATAACGAATAATTTAGTAATTTAAGCTACGTAAGTAGCTTTTTTTCATATATTAAATCTTATCGCATAAAATTTAATATCGGGGGAAAATATATGGATAAAAAAGATATAAGTGAAACATTCAATCATTTAATTACAATTAATGAAAGAAAAAATATAATACTATCAGGAATAAAAAAATTAAATAGTTTTGATGATAGTGAATTCTTCGTAGATAGTATCATGGGTTCAATACTAATAAAAGGAGATAACCTAGAATTAATAAAACTTGATACATTTCAAGGAACTTTATCTATAAAAGGAAAAATAAATTCTGTTAATTATCTAGATGATAGTAAAAAAATAAGAACAGAAAATATAATGGCAAGGTTATTTAAATAATGACTCTAAATGAACAAATAGCTTCCTTTATATTTTCTTTTTTATATGGCATCTTCAGTCAAAAATTATATAGAATATTCTATAAACAATTACATACGACAAAAATAATCTATAAAATTTTAAATAGTTTATTATTTACTCTTAATCTTACACTAATATATTTTAAAATTTTCTATTTAATAAACGACGGAATGATTAACTCAATCTTCATTATAATAACAATATTAACTTTTTTATACTTTAATAATAAAAATTTACAAAAAAAATGTAAAAATATAGGTAATTAATTGTATTTACATAATGGAAATACTATAATTATAGTAGAAAATGGGGTTAATATGAAAAAGATGAGTCAAAAAACAAAATTTAGAGTGACTTTTTACACAATAGGTCTTATAATATCTATTGTACTTTTTACATCTTCATGTGTTTCTTACATTTCACAAATTATAAAAAATAATAATGAAATGGATAAATTAGAAGCTACTTATAATGAAAAATTATCAGAAGAAGAAACCCTAAAAGATGAAATAAATAAATTACAAGATCCAGAGTATATGGCAAGATATGCTAGGGAAAAGTATTTATATTCTAAAAAGAACGAAATAATAATAAAGATAGAAGATTAAGGAAAGGCCTGATATGGAAGAAGTTTATAATTTTATAAAGAAAGATATAGAACTTAAGTCAGACGATGTAATTGTAATTGGTGTATCTGGTGGACCTGATTCAATGGCACTATTGTACATCATGAATGAATTTAAAAATAAAATAGGATTTAAAATAGTATGTGCTCATGTAAATCATAATAAAAGAGTAGAGAGTGAGCAAGAAAAAATTGACTTAGAAAACTATTGTAAAGAAAATAATATAATATTTGAATATATTAAAATTACTAAATGGGGAGACGATAATTTTCATAATGAAGCAAGAAGTGTCAGATATAACTTCTTTGAAGAATTAGTTGAAAATTACGGAGCAAAATATTTAATGACAGCACATCAAGGAGATGACTTGATGGAAACAATACTTATGCGCATTGTAAGAGGCTCAACATTAAAAGGATATAGTGGTTTTAGTAGGATAGTAGATAAAGGAAACTACAAAATAGTTAGACCATTAATAACAGTTACTAAAGATGAAATTAATAGATTTGATGAAGAAAATGGAATTAAGTATGCAATAGATGAATCTAATAATGAAGATCATTATACAAGAAATAGATATAGACATACAGTACTTCCATTCTTAAAAAATGAAGAACCTAATGTGCATAAGAAATTCTTAAAATTTAGCGAAACACTTTTAGAAAATAGTAATTATATAGATACTGAAGCAAGAAAAGTATTTAATAAAGTATTTCAAAATGGAGCACTAGAAGTAGATAAATTCAAACAATTAGATCATGTAATTCAAACAAAAATAATTTATAATATATTAGAAAGAATCTATGGAGATGATCTTCTAATAATCGGAGATGCTCACGTAGAACTAATATTTGACTTAATTAAATCAAATAAATCAAACAGTGTAGTTCATCTACCAAACAACGTAATAGTTATAAAATCATACAATGAGTTAACATTTAGTTTTGATGAAGATGAATATGACACTTATGAAATGGAAATTGGAAAAATAGTTAATCTACCAAATGGAAAAATAATTGAAAAAGTTGAAGATAGCAATGATACATCAAATTATGCAATTAGACTTAATAGTAGTGAAATTAAACTTCCATTATATGTAAGAAACAGAAGAGATGGAGATAAGATGGAAGTAAAAGGAATGACTGGTAGAAAGAAAATAAGCGATATTTTCATAAATGAGAAAATAAAACCAAGTGATAGAAATATATGGCCAGTAGTACTAGATTCAGAAGATAATATAGTATGGCTACCAGGAATTAAAAAATCAAAGTTTGACAAAAAAAATACAGAAGAGTATGATATAATACTAAGATATTATTAGAAGAAAGGAACGAAGAAATGAATATAAAAAAGAGTAAAAAAACTATGAATTTTATGCCATATTTACTACTAATGATTGTAGTATTTGGAACATATTTATTCATAAACACAGCAGGTTCAAAAGTAAACAAATTAGATTACAATGAATTCACAACAGAACTAAGTAATGGAAAAGTAACAGAATTAAATGTAACTCCAAAAAGTAGTTCTGGTGTATATATCCTAACAGGAAAATTAGATGGTTATAAAAAAGGAGAAACATTTACAGTTCAAGTACCATATACAGATACAGTAATTTCTACAATATATGAAAATGCTGAAAAGTATAACTTAAAAGTTGAAACAAATACTAACCCAGAAAATAGCGTATGGTTATCGGTATTATTTAACATCGTACCAATTATCATATTTGGAATATTCATCTATATGATGCTTATTAAAATGGGTAATAATGGTAAAGGAACATTTGATTTCTCAAAGAGTAGAGCTAAATTATCAGAAGATGGTGGAACTAAAACATTTAAAGATGTAGCTGGACTTAAAGAAGAAAAAGAAGAAGTACAAGAATTAATAGATTTCTTAAAAAATCCTAAAAAATTCACTAAAATGGGAGCTAGAATTCCAAAAGGTGTATTATTAGTAGGTCCTCCAGGAACAGGTAAAACATTACTTGCTAAAGCAGTAGCTGGAGAAGCAAAAGTACCATTCTTCTATATAAGTGGTTCAGACTTTGTAGAATTATTCGTAGGTGTTGGAGCATCTCGCGTAAGAGATATGTTTAAACAAGCCAAGCAAACAGCACCATGTTTAATATTCATAGATGAAATAGATGCAGTAGGACGTGAAAGAGGAACAGGTTTAGGTGGTGGACATGATGAAAGAGAACAAACACTTAACCAATTACTTTCAGAAATGGATGGTTTCAGTGAAAACGAAGGAATCATAATCATAGCTGCAACAAATAGACCAGATGTATTAGACCCGGCATTACTTCGTCCAGGAAGATTCGATAGACAAGTAACAGTTGGAAGACCAGATGTAAAAGAAAGAGAAGAAATATTAAAAGTACATGCTAAAAATAAAATACTTGCTAAAGAAGTTAAATTAAAACATATAGCAGAAAGAACTCCAGGATACTCAGGAGCAGACTTAGAGAACTTACTAAATGAAGCAGCACTTCTAGCAGTAAGAAGAAATAAAGAAGCAATCACTATGGATGAAATAGATGAAGCTAGCGATAGAGTATTAATGGGACCAGCTAAAACAAGTAGAAAAGTAACAGACTATGAAAAGAAAATAGTTTCATATCATGAAGCCGGACATGCAGTAAGTGGTATCGTACTTCCAAATGGAGAAGAAGTACATAAGATAACAATCATACCTCGTGGTATGGCTGGTGGATATACACAAATGTTACCAAAAGAAGAAAGAACACTTGTATATACTAAAGATGAATTAGAAGAACAAATTATAACATTACTTTCAGGCCGTGTTAGTGAAGAAATGTATTGTCATGAACAATCAACTGGTGCAAGCGATGACTTCAAGAGAGCTACTAAAATAGCAAGAAGTATGGTTACTGAATATGGTATGTCTTCACTAGGACCAGTTCAATTAGAACATAGAAGTGAAAGTGTATTCTTAGGAAGAGATTATAATCAAACTAAAAACTTCTCAGATCAAGTAGCACACGAAATAGACCAAGAAGTTAGAAAGATTATAGATGAATGTTATGAAAAAGCTAAAGAAATTCTAAGAACTCATAAAAAATTAGTAGACGTTTTAGCAGAAACATTAATGACAAAAGAAACATTAACTAAAGAAGAAATAGAAGATTTAGTAGAAGCAAATAGTGATATCAAAATTAAAAGAGAAGAAAAATTATCTGATCAAATAAAAGAAGATATTGAAGAAGAGAAACAAGAAAAAGCTGAAGAAAAAGAAGAAACTAAATCTAAAAAAGTTAAAACTTCTAAAAAAGAAGTAGAAGAAGAGTAGAAATACTCTTTTTATTTTGATATAATACCAAATCAAGTAAGAAGTCAAATACTTTAAAAAGACTAAAAATAATATATTGAAAGTGTTATAATATAACAAGAAAAGAGGAGTATTATGATATTATTTATAGACACACATACTGAATTAATAACTATAGCATTAAAAACAAAAGATAACCTATTTATTAAAACCAAAGAAAGCGAATACAGTCATTCAATATATACAATGCCAATGATTGAAGAAATATTTAAAGAAAATAATCTAAATGTAAAAGATTTAGATGAAATAGTAGTAGTAAATGGACCTGGAAGTTTTACAGGAATTAGAATAGGTCTTTCAATTGCTAAAACTATCGCATATGCTTTGAATTTAAAAATACATACAATTTCAAGTTTAAAAGCATACTTAATAAGTAGCGATATAAATGAAGATAAGATGGCAGTTATAGAAGATAATAAAGGATACTATATTTGTGCCTTTGATAAAGATAATAATACTATAGTAGAAGAAACATACTTAGAAGAAAATCCATATACATATAAAGAAGTTGATTATAAACTAGATATTAACAAAATTATAGATTATTGTAATAAATTTGAAAGCGAAAATCCACATCATATAAAAGCTAATTATATAAAGAAAATAGAGGTAGAGAAATAATGATACAAAAAGAAATATTAAGTGATACAGATTCAATATATAATTATATGGATGGAGACAAAGTATTAGGATACTTAGAAATAAGATTAGTAGATGGTGTTATAGATATCATGAATATTTTTGTAAATGAAGAAAATAGAAAACAAGGTATCGGAACATCTCTAATGGAAGAAATGTTTAAGAATGAAGAATACAGTAGAATAATGCTAGAAGTAAATGAACATAATGATGAAGCAATAAGACTATATAATAAATTAGGATTCAAAGAGATAAGCTTAAGAGATAGATACTACGGAGAAGATACAGCAATAATAATGGAAAAGGTGAGATAATGAAAGATGTATATATTTTAGCAGTAGAGTCTTCATGTGATGAGACAAGTGTAAGTATAATTAAAAATTGTACTGAAGACATAGCTACAATTATTAATTCTCAAATAGATGTTCATACTAAATATGGTGGTGTTGTTCCAGAAGTAGCAAGTCGTCTACATTTAGAAAATATAACTATGGTAATAGATGAATGTTTAGAAAAAGCTAATATGAAACTAGAAGACATGGATGCATTTGCTTGTACTTATGCTCCGGGTTTACTCGGAAGCCTTTTAGTTGGAGTAGAAGCAACTAAAGCTTTATCATTCATATATAATAAGCCCTTTATAGCAGTAAACCACATGATGGGACACATCTATGCTAATATGATAGGAAACAAGCTAGAATACCCTCTATTATCCCTTATAGTGTCTGGTGGACATACTGATTTAATATTAATGAAAACAGAAGATTCATTTGAATACTTAGGACAAACATTAGACGATGCAATAGGTGAAGCATATGATAAAGTAGCAAGAATTCTTGATCTTCCATATCCAGGAGGACCAAATGTAGAAAAATACGCTTTAGAAGGTAAACCTTCATATAAAATGCCAAATATATTAAATGATGATTCATTTAACTTTAGTTTTAGTGGTATAAAGAGTCATTGTAATAACTTAGTACATAATGAGCATCAAAGAGGAAACGAAATAAATAAGCAAGATTTAGCAAGATCATTTCAAGACTGTGTAACTTCACACTTAGTAGATAAAACAAAAAAAGCGTTATTAAAATATAATTTAAAAACATTACTTATTAGTGGAGGTGTCGCAAGTAACTCACATATTAGAGAGTCTCTAAAAGAAATGTGTGAAAGTATTGGTGTTTCTATGTATATGCCACAAAAAAAATACTGCACAGATAATGCAGCAATGATAGGAGCAGCAGCATACATACTATATAAAAATAATGTATTTGCTCCATTAAGTACTAACGCACAAAGC
>CAVIUL010000014.1:0-19949 GCA_963645885.1 bacterium
ATTTGGATATTTACTAAATATATCTTCTGACCCACAAAGTGACTCAAATATTCTTGCTCTATCTTCGTGAGCGTATGTATGTGAATATGCATCAACAAAGTAAATATCTTTATTACTTGCGATTGTGTATTTATCATTTTCTTCTTTTACATATGAATCATCATATTTATAATTTTTAGGATTATAAGAATTCCACTTTTTAAATGGTTCTGTTTTTATCTTATTATTAAAATATAAATCATACATATTATTTTCTATACTATGCATTAATTCATGACATACTGTTTTTTCATATTCATCACTATTTGCATCTAATGCGATTATATAGTTATCATCCATTGTTAGTGAGTAACCTACTGGATATGATACTTGAGTTTTTGTATCACTAGGGCCTAATGCGCCTGTTATATATATTTCAAGGCCATTATTTTTATTCATTTTAAATTTATTAAAGAATTCTTTATTAAAGTTTTTTAATATATCATATGTTTTAGACAATCTATCATATGTTAATTCATCATCATAAGTTGGAAGTGCGTAAAAATCAGTAAAGTATCTTACTCCCTTATCATAGATATACATATTTACACCAAATTCATCTTTTATTTTAGTAGCTAGTTCATAACTATCGATTTTATCTTTAGAATTACTATAACTAACCATGTTTTCACTTATTGTATCTTTTTTATAATCCCAAATATAAAGATCATAATTATCTCCATTTGTCCCTACCATATACATATAGTCACTCATTAACATTAATGGAACATAATATTCTTCTTCAAATTCAACTTTAAGTTTATTAATTATTTTCTTATTGACTAAATCATACACTTTAAACTCACTAGTATTATCATTAAATGTTCCGAGTGTATTACCATCGTTTGTTATAGCTATGAATGCTGTTTCATCTTTTGAATTTAAATAATATTTTTCTTCAGTTTCTTTTTTTAATGTTATTATGTTATCTTTATAGTTATATGTTAAATATCCATTAGAGAATGGTTCAACATCTGAATTATCTAAATATTCTATCTTTTTAGTATCAACATTATATAAACAACTAACATTTAAATTAAAATTATTAAAATAAATATATGTATTATCTTTATATATAATGTTGTATGCTGTATCGCATGATTTTAATACTGTATCATAAAGTTTGCCATCTAAATAAATATTATTGTCTTTTGTTGATAGTACCTGATCATTATATTCTCCGTATGAGTTATATTCTTCTACTGGAGTTGTTAGTTCATTTACTAATTTAAAGTCTTTATCAAATTTATGAACATTTAAGTTTCCTCTTGAGATTACTTTTATATATTTATCATCTAACGTCATTATTGGATCTTGTATAATTGTTGTTTTAAAAGATACTTCTTTTTCACTTTTAGAAGTCTCTATGTTTATCTTTTTTAAAATATATTCATTTTCTTCTGAATCTTTATCATTTATTACTGAAATTAAAGTATATAAGTATTTACCTTCATCTTTAATTGCTAAGATTTGTTCATAATCTTTAGTTAATTTAAATTTATATAGGTTGTTTCCTATTAATGCATCATTTGATATTTTAATATCTTTATTATAAAAGCAATAAATAAGTATAGATATTGATATTAATAGTACTATAGATAAAATTACTTTTAATGTTTTTTTCATGATTCTCCTTAAAATTTAATAACTCTTGGTTCATCCTTAAATGAGTAGAATGTAGCTGTTACATCTTCTAGACGTAATTCTTCAACTATATCATCATTTTCATCATACATGCTTCTTAATTCTGGATATCTATCAAGCATGTATTTTTTTACTTCATATCTTTCATCTCTTATAGCTCTTGCACTTATTCTAATCCATCTATCTTTATTATCATATGCACATATTTCAATGTTATGATTTTTAGATATTTGTTTTGATACATCTTTTGCTTTTGATGTTTGAATATATAGTTTATTTTCATATATTCCGATTGTACCAAATGGTCTTACTTTTGGTTTACCACCATCAATAGTAGCAATAAAATAATGTTTACAGTTGTATACAAAATCACAAACTTCATTTAGTTCCTTTTCTATGTCTTTAGTATCTTTTTCTTCTTCTACTTCTTCAAATCTATATTTTTGTTTTACATCAGGATATTTTTCGTGATCAACTTCGCTATTAAACATATCATATGGTCTTGCCCATACTAGATTATCTCCATATAGTGCTTTATATATAACAACCTTTTTAGGTTCAGCATCATTATTTGTTTCTGAATCTAATGCTATTCCTATTACCTCATACATTTTATTTTTAAAATGTTTATATTTTTTTCCTACTTCTATTTCTCTCATATTATCCACCTAAATAATTTCTAATATTTTTTGTATTACAAATACAATTAATAAAAATGATACTATTCCTGCTGGAATTGAAATCATTATATTTTTCTTATCACTTAATTTAGTCTTCTTTAATAAAAGGTTTATTCCATTTATTACTAATATCATCCAACCATATAAAATATTAATTATAGCTAAAACTAAATATTCAATTTTATAAAGGAAACAACTAAATCCAATACCATCACATGGTTTTAAACTTTCACTTAAGTTTGAAAATAAAACTCCAAGTAATCCTGATAAGAATCCCCACATAACTGTAATTAATATATCTTTAAATATTACTTTCTTATCATATCTTTTATCATACTTTTTAATGTAATAAAATATAAATGCTACTAAAAGTATTGAAAAATAAATATAGTATCCAACTGTATCAGTTAAGAAAGTGTTATCTATAAAAAAGATAACATTCATTAATATATTTATAATTAATGCATAAATAGTTAATTTCTTATAATTCATAATTCACCTACTTTATATTTTTTGTAAAAGATTCTGCAATATCTTCTACTACTTCATCAAAAGATTTATCTTTAATATTTTTACCATCTTTTGTAGTATCCTTTATAATATCTTTTACAACACTTGTGTCTTCTTTTGTTTCTGTTTGATAAGAAAGACCAGTGCCTGGTAAACTTATTGTTTTTCTAGTTTTACCTTTCGCAGTTTTTCCAATTCTAAAACCTTTAAATCCAAAACTATAACCTATTCCGGATTTACTTAAGTTTAATTTGAAACCCTTTCCTAAATTAAAACTTTTTCTAAATCTTAATCCCATATCTTCACCCACTATATATTAAAATTATATCATAGTTTTCAAAATTAAAACCTCTTTTTATAGAGGTTAACGTATTATTTTTGTTTTTTTAATAAATCTCTTATTTCTTCTAAAAGAATTACTTCATCTGATTTTTTTGGTTCTTCTTTTACTTCTTCTTTTTTCTCTTCTTCTTTTGCTTTATGTAAGAATTTATTTATTACTTTTACTAGTATAAATATACAGAACGCTATAATTAAGAAATTAATAACATTTTGAATGAATGAGCCATAGTTAATAGATGCATCTTTTACTTTTAATGATAAACCTGTAAAGTCATATCCACCGATAATAACACCTATTAATGGCATTATTATATCGTTTACTAATGATGATACAATTGTACTAAAAGCACCACCAATTACAACACCAACAGCTAAGTCGATTACATTTCCTCTTTTAATAAAAGTTTTAAATTCTTCAAAAAGTCCTTTTGATTTCTTTTCTAAAGCTTTAATATTTTCTTTAGGATTTTTAATTTTTTCTTTCATACTACCACTTCCGAAATTATTATAGCAAAATATTTATAAATCTAGAAGTTTTTTTAAAAAAATAATAGAGATGTTCCAATAACTATAATAATAATTCCTATAATTTGTTTTTTATCAACTTTTTCTTTTAAGAAAATTATTGATATTAATATTGATACAACTAGACTTAACTTCTCTATTGGAAATACTATGCTTGCTTCTCCAAGTGCTAATGCTTTAAAGTAGAAAAGCCATGATAATGATGTTGATAATCCAGATAATATGATAAATATCCAACTTCTATTTTCAATATCTTTTATAGATTTATATTTCTTTTTAAATAATGTTATAGTTGTTAATATTATTAGAACTACTATTGTTCTTAAGAATGTTATAAGTGTAGTGTTAGTGCTTTCTATACCTATTTTACTTAGTACTGTTGTTGTACTTGTGAACACAGCTGTTAAAATTGCATAAATTATCCATTTATTATCTTTTGAGTCTTTAGATTCTTTTTTTATAGTTAAGAATGTACCTGTCAATATTAATACAATTGATATTATTTTTATAGTTGTTATTTTTTCGTTTAAAAATAGTGATGATAATATTAGTGTTAGTACTATGCTTGTTTTATCAACTGGTGTTACTTTACTAACAGTTCCGAGGTCTAATGCTTTAAAATAACAAATCCATAATAAAGCATTTGAAATACCAGATAATATTAAAAATAATATAGTTTTTGTATCTAGTAAAAATATATCATTTAAGTTTTCTTTCCATATTACAATTAAAAATAAAAATAGTGAGATTACTATTGTTCTTAAGAATGTTGCTAAAAGAGAATCTATGTTCTTAATACCTGTTTTAGCAAACACTGAAGTTAATCCAGAAAATACTGAAGCTAGTAAAGCATAAATTATATACATATATTGTCTCCTAGTAGTATTATGGCTTTTTATTGATTTTTCATTCTTTTTATGGTATAATCTTGGTGTTTTTTAAGGGGGATTTATGTTTGGAGAAGATATAATTTTAGGATATAAAGAAGCTAGTGTTGATAGTAAAGGTAGAATTATACTACCAAAGTTTACTGGTGCAGAAACTGGTGAAAAAATTGCTATAGTTGATAATGGACCTAGATCATTAAAACTATATGCTGTGTTAAGTATGAAGAAAACAATTGATGCGTTAAACAAAAATTGTAGTCCTGATGAGTTTGAAAAATTACAAGCTTTAAATGATAGATTACAATTATTATATTATTCATATCTTGCTACTAGTAATGTTGATTCACAAAGAAGAATTAATATACCAGATCAAATAATTAAAAGTCATGGTTTTACTGATAGTGTAATTATGCAAGGCTGTGGTACAAACTTAACAATATATAGTGATAAAGAATCTTATGACTATTATGTTAGAAAATTAAGAGCAACTAAATAGCTCTTTTTTGTTATAATTAAACTGGTGATGATATGAAAAATATAAATTTATTTAAACATAATAGTATTAAAATAACTGGAAACTCTAATATATACATTGATCCATTTGAAATAGATAATGAAACTAAAGATGCTAATATTATATTTATTACACATAGTCATTATGATCATTTTTCTATTAAAGATATTTTAAAAATTAAAAATGAAAATACTATAATTGTTAGTACTAAAGATACTTATCAGGAGTTAATTAAATATTTTGATAGTAATAAAATTATAATTGTTAGTCCTGATAATAGTTATGAAGTTCTTGGAATAAAGTTTGATACTGTTAGAGCATACAATGTAAATAAAAGTTTTCATCCTATAGATAATGATTGGGTTGGCTATAATATAAATATTGATAATACTAAATATTATATTATGGGAGATACTGATATTAATGATGATGTGTTAAAAGTTAAATGTGATGTTTTATTTATACCTATTGGTGGGACATACACTATGAATTATAAAGAAGCTGCAAGTTATACAAATACTATCAATCCTAAAACAGTTATACCTACTCATTATGGTTTAATTGTAGGAGATGCTACATTAGGCCAAGAATTTAAATCACTTATAAACAGTAACATTTCTTGTGAAATTTATATCAAATAAAAAAAGAATGATTACTCATTCTTAAAATCTTTTAGCAAATTCAACTTCTAGTATATCTAGAAGTTTTTTATCGTTTACTGTTTTAACAATAGTATTTAAGTCTTCCATAAATTCTTCTACTATTTGAATTTCTCCGCCTGTTATTTCTACTAAATACATATATTTTTTACCTTTGTATTCTAGTTCATCAACTACTGCGAATTCTTTATCATTTAATATTAAAGTTTTAACTTCTTCTTCCATTATTTACTCCTTACTTGATCCATTTCTTGATTATGTTCGTGTTCTTCAACTATTTCTGTAAATCTAGAGTCACTTCTTACGATATCATTTACTGACTCTTCTATTTCTCTATTTTTATTACAAGTACTACAATCTGGATCAGAACATTTTTTAACTATTGGATTTCCATCTAGAATAAATGCTAATTGTTTATCAGGGTATGCCATATAACAACAGCCTTGATCATCTATAAGACTACATATATTTCCTTCATCTTCTTTATAATTTGGATGTTCACTTTTATACTCACTATATACTGTACCAACTGCTTTGTTGTATTCTTTTTCTTCTTTGAAATCAGCTATTTCATCAGCAAATATATATCCTAAAGCACCCGTTCCAAGTGTACCTACTGCTAAACCTACTATAACTGCTCTTTTTAAAGCTTTTTTAGCATTATCAACTATTTTATTAACATTTAATCTTTTTTGACTTCCAGTTTTAGGATTTACTACATAATACTCATTCTTATTTAATTCTTTTTTGAATTTATTAGTAATCATAAATTATCCCTACTTTCTACTTAAATGATAACATTCTGCTTAGTAAAATGCAATAAACTGTGTAATTATAGTGTTAAGTAAAATGTAATGTGGAATGTTTGTGGATGTAAACTAATTAATAATAATTTTTAATATGTTATAATATTATTTAGAGGAAGTGAGAAAATGTTTAAATTTGAAAGTGATTCTAGAAAAGTACAAAAAGGACAAACTTTTATCGCTTTAAAAGGTTTAACTGTAGATGGTCATGATTTTATAGAAAGTGCTATTAAGAATGGAGCATCTAAAATTATATGTGAAAAGGATATTGACTTTGATATTCCTTATGAAAAAGTTGAAGATACTGATAAATATTTAAGAGAAATTCTTCATAAAGAATATGGTGAGAAGTTAAATGAAATGAAACTTATTGGTGTTACTGGTACTAACGGTAAGACTACTAGTTGTTATTTAACTTATCAAATGTTACTTAATATGGGAGTAGATGCTGCTTATATCGGAACTATTGGTTATTATCATAAAGATGAGCATATTGAACTTAATAATACTACTCCAGATATATTAACTGTTTATAAGCTTCTTATGAATGCATATGAAAGTGGAGCTAAAACAGTAGTTATGGAAGTAAGTAGTCAAGCTTTATCTTATGATAGACTAACTAATGTAAATTATTCAATTATTGGATTTACTAATCTAACTGAAGATCATTTAGATTATCATAAGACTATGGAAAATTATTTGAATGCTAAGTTATTAATACTTGATCATTTGACTAAGGGTGCTGTTATAATTGTTAACTCTGATGATGAAGCAAGTGTTCTTTTTAAAAAAGAAGGACACAAGAGAGTTTCTTTTGGATTTAATGGAGACTATAAAATTATTAATTTTGAAACTCATCCAAGTGAAACAAATCTTACATTTAGTTTTGAAGGTAAATCTTATGATGTGTTAGTTCCACTTACTAGTAAATTTAATGTTTATAACTACTTAACTGTTGTATCTATTCTTAATCAATATGGATTTAGTATAGATGAAATTGTTAGTAAAACTAGTATGATAAAAGCACCTAAAGGTAGATGTGAAGCATATAAAGTAAATGGTGGTGTTGCTGTTATTGATTATGCTCATACACCAGATGCTGTAGAAAAAGTTATTACTGCATATAATGAACTTAAAAAGAATCGTGTTATTACTATAGTTGGTTGTGGAGGAGATAGAGATCCTAAGAAAAGACCTATCATGGGAGAAATTGCTAGTAGACTATCTGACTTTGTAATATTTACTAGTGATAATCCTAGAACTGAAGATCCACAAGCTATTATGGATGATATATTAGAAGGTGTTAAAAAAGATAACTATGAAGTTATCTTGGATAGAAGACAAGCTATTAAACATGGTATTGATATTATGGAAAAAGATGATATTTTATTAATACTTGGTAAAGGACATGAAGATTATCAAATAATAGGAAAAGAAAAAATACATTTAGATGATGCTGAAGAAGTATTAAATTATAAATCAAATTAATTCTTTTATAGCATTAAGTCTTAAAATACGTTTTTGAATGGTTGAAGGAGCATGTGCATAAGCATCAGCATATTGTACCTTCAATCTTTTTATTTCTAACTCTCTATTTTTAATATTATTAGTATCTATAGGTGTATCATGATTTTCTATAATATAAAGTATTTCTTCTTTTGGTTCTATATTTAATCTTGTTAATATTTCTTCTGCGATTTCTCTTGATTTCTTTGGATGACCTTTAAAATGTCTTACTCCATCTTCACCATCTTGATAACTAAATGGTTTACCTATATCATGAAGTAATACTATTAATCTAAGTTCAAAATCTGGTTCAATATGCTTTAATGCTTCGATAGTATGATTCCATACATCAAATGAATGATGAGGATGTTTTTGATCAAACCCTACTTCACTTTTAAGTTCGGGTATTAACATAAATATATAGTCTTCATTGCTTCTTACCTCTTCTTCAATATTTTCACTTGTTAAAATACTTTCTAAATTCATATATACTCCTCATAAATAAATACTATCATATTTTACACTATGAAAAAAGATACATTAAATATTTGATTCATACTTAATGTATCTCTATATAATAGAAATTGTTTTATTTAATTGTGAGTTGAAGCTACTTAATTTTTAATTTTTCTTTTTACCTACCTATCTATCATTCCTCCTTCTTACATATTTAATTCTACATACCAATTGTTATAGAATTGTGAAAAATAAATATCTTTTATGTAAAAGTGTAAATATAGTATTATAATATTTATTAGAAGGTTGTAAATAATATATTTAAGGAGAAAATATGATTGATAAGATTATTTTAGCTGATAATAAATTTGATATAGAGATATTTAATAAAAATTTAGAGAAGTTATTTATGGATGTGATAGATTCTATTGAAAAAAGAGATGTAGATTCTATTAAAAATTTTGTTGCATCCGATGTATATTATAAATTAAATATGATGGTTAATACTTATAAAGAAAAGAATATTAACAGAACTTTTAAAAATATTAATATTGAATCAATAAATATTGAGAACGTAGATATAACTGATAACTTTATAACAATAGATACTAAAATAGAAGTTAGTTTTATTGATTCATTTAAGGGATATACTACTAATAACGTATATAAGATGATACTTACTAAACGTAGAGGTAATGATAATTATAGTGAAATTGGTATGAGAGGTTATGGTTATATACTTACTTATATAGATAATATTTAAAATAAAAAGAACGTTTAAGCGTTCTTTTTTTACCACTTCCAATTTTTAATTTCAGGCATATCTTCTCCATATTCATGGATATATTCTTTATGTTCAATTAATTTATTTTTACACCACTCTGTAAGTGCAGTTCTTCTATCACCAAGTTGTGGTAAATATTTAAGTGCATCTATTACTAAATTAAATCTATCTAATTTATTTTGTACTTTCATATCGAATGTTGTAGTGATTGTACCTTCTTCAATGTAACCATGTACATGCATATTTTTATTTTCTCTCTTGTATGCTAATTGGTGAATTAAGTTTGGATAACCATGGAATGCGAATATAATTGGTTTATCTTTTGTAAATATACTATTATATTCATCATTATCAAGTCCATGTGGATGATTTTCTGGACTTTCAAGTTTCATTAAGTCAACCACATTAACTACTCTAATTTTTAATTCAGGGAAGTTTTCTCTTAATATTTTAGTAGCAGCTAGTACTTCAATTGTTGGAGTTTCACCTGCACATGCCATTACTAAATCTGGTTCTTTTCCTTCATCATTACTAGCAAATTTCCATATACCTAGTCCTTTAGTACAATGTTTAATTGCCTCATCCATTGTTAACCATTGTGGTCTTGGATGCTTAGATGCAACTATTACATTTATATAGTTTTTACTTCTAATACAATGATCAAAGCATGAAATTAAAGTATTAGTATCTGGTGGTAGATATATTCTTACTATATCTGCCTTTTTAGTAACAATATGATTTAAGAATCCTGGATCTTGATGTGTAAATCCATTATGATCTTGTTGCCATACATATGAAGCTAAAATGTAGTTTAGTGATGCTATATCTCTTCTCCATGGAAGATCTTTTGTTACTTTTAACCATTTAGCATGTTGACTAGTCATTGAATCAACGATTCTGATAAATGCTTCATAGCTATGCATGAAACCATGTCTACCTGTTAAAAGATATCCTTCTAACATACCTTCGCATAGATGTTCAGAAAGAACTGAGTCTATTACTCTACCATATGGATTTATAAATTCATCATAGTCATATCTTATTCCATTCCATTGTCTATTTGTTACTTCAAATATATGATTTAATCTATTAGAAAGTGCTTCATCTGGACCAAATATTCTAAAGTTTTTCTTTGGCTCATTTAATTTAATGATATCTCTTATGAAGTATCCTAGTTCCATCATATCTTGAGCTACTACTTCACCTGGTTTTTTAATATCAAGAGCGTATCCTCTAAAATCTGGAATGTTTAATTCTTCAAGAAGTTTTCCACCATTAGTGTGTGGATTCATTCCCATTCTATAGTCTCCAGTTGGAGCTAAAGCTTTTAATTCTTTTTTAAGAGTTCCATTTTGATCAAATAGTTCTTCTGGTTTATAACTCTTCATCCATGCTTCTAGTATTTCTACATTTTCTGGATGTTCTTTATTTACTGTTATTGGTACTTGATGTGATCTAAATGTTCCTTCAATTTGTTTTCCATCAATTAGCTTAGGTCCGCCCCAGCCTTTTGGAGTCTTTAAGATAATCATTGGGAAAATTGCTCTTTTATTAAGTCTTGTTTTATCTTTTATAATATTTATATCTCTAATACATCTATCTAGTGTTTTGGCCATACATTCATGCATTTTAGCAGTTGTATTTGCTTCTACTATATATGGATCCCATCCACATCCTTCAAAGAATTTAATCATTTCTTCTTCTGGCATTCTTGCGAATATTGTTGGATTTGCGATTTTGTATCCATTTAAATGAAGTATAGGAAGTACTATTCCATCTGTTAGTGGATTTATAATTTTATTTAAATGCCATGATGCTGCTAAAGGGCCTGTTTCTGCTTCACCATCACCTACTACACAAGCAGCAATAAGATCTGGATTATCAAGAACTGCTCCAAAAGCATGTGAAAGACTATAGCCAAGTTCTCCACCTTCATTTATACTTCCTGGAGTTTCTGGTGCAACATGTGAACTAATACCACCTGGGAAACTAAATTGTTTAAATAGTTTTTTCATACCAGCTTCATCCTCTGTAATATTAGGATAAATCTCAGTATAACTTCCTTCTAAATATGTATTAGCAACCATTGCTTGTCCACCATGGCCTGGACCAGATATATATATCATATCTAATTTATTCTTTTTAATTATTCTATTTAGATGAACATATATAAAGTTTTGACCTGGAGCTGTTCCCCAGTGTCCAACTACATTTGGTTTAATATGATCAAGTGTTAGTTTTTCTTTTAAAAGAGGATTATCTTTTAAATATAGTTGACCAACTGATAGATAGTTTGCAGCTCTATAATATGCATCTATTCTTTTTAATTCTATATCACTTAGTGTCTTCATTGACCCCTCCTATTATAATAATAATTTTACTATATTTTTTATTAAAAAAAAAGAGTTCTATAAAACTCTTTCACATAAATCTTCATACTTATTTCCATGTGGTGTGATTACTAATTGTCTAGTATTCTCATCAACCATTTTAAATTTAATATCTAATCTATTTTTAGGTAAGATATCTTCTATTAAATCAGCCCATTCTATTATGCATACACCACGTTTAGTGAAGTATTCTTCTATTCCTAAATCTTGTTTGATGTCACTTAAACGATAAACATCCATATGGAACATTCTCATTTCTCCGCCATCATATTCTTTAATAATATTAAATGTTGGAGATGTAATATTGTCATTAATGCCTAACGCTTGTGCGAATGCTTTAGCAAATACTGTTTTACCACTTCCTAAATCTCCAATAAGACATATAACCATATTTGGAAACTTTTCAGATTCAATATTTTGAGCTAATTCGATTGTATCATCTTCGGAATAAGTTGTTATTTTATATTGCATTTTTATCACCATATTCATTGTATCATTATTAGAAAAATATATACAAGTATTTTTGTATATTTTACATTTTTTTGAGTAACTAGTCTATACGATAGTTTTTTTACTTACATACAATAGTCTAGGAGGATTTGAAAATGTTATATGATGAAAATAATAATTACTTCGATATAGTATCTAATGAACTTGAATATGAATTTGATATTAATAAGTATATTGATAAGAGTAAATATAATGATATAGATATAAATATCGATAGTATTAATTTTAATAGAGATGAGTCTTTGTATTCACCTATGGAAGGGTTTAATAAAGGTAATATGTTTAGTGATATGTACTCAAGATATAAGAATCATGTTTATAAATTAAAAGTCACTAATGACAGAGATATGTTACTTTATAAAATACAAATGTATAATTTTGCGATGAAAGATATGAATTTATATTTAGATATATATCCAGATGATAAAAAAATGTTAAGTAACTTTCAAGAATATAAAAAAATGTATAATGAACTTAAGAATAAATATGAAAATGTTTATGGTCCATTATGTGTAAAAGATGTTGTTAGTAGTGATAAATGGACTTGGATAGATAATCCTTGGCCTTGGGATAAGGGAGGTAACTAGTATGTTTAAATATGAAAAGACTTTAGAATATCCAGTTAATGTTAGAAAAAAAGATATCAAGATGGCTAAACAGTTAATCACTCAAGTTGGTGGTAGTGATGGCGAACTTGGAGCGTCACTTAGATATTTAATGCAGAGATTTACTATGCCTGATGATAAAGGTAAAGCTCTACTTTCTGATATAGGTACTGAGGAACTTGGACATGTTGAGATGATATGTACGATGGTTAGTCAATTACTTAAAGATGCTACTGTTGATGAGTTAAAGAAAAATGGACTTGAAGGATGGTACACATCACATAAAAAAGGAGTATTCCCATTTAACCAAGACGGTATTCCATTCACTGCTGCTTACATAGCATCTACTGGAGACCCAATAGTTGATCTTCAAGAAGATATGGCTGCTGAAGAAAAAGCTCGAGCTACTTATGAAAACTTAATGGACTTAACTGATGATGAAAGCTTACTTGCTCCACTTAGTTTCTTAAGGCAAAGAGAAATAGTTCACTTTAATAGATTTAAAGAATTACATGACTATTATAAAAAGAAAGGATATTAACATTTAATATCTTTTTTATTGAATATATAAATTCCAATTATGAAAAACAGTATAGAATATATAGAATTTATGATAATTGATTTTTTTAGTGATAAATTTACACCCAATATTGCATTTACGTAGTCTAATTTGTTTAATACATTTAAATCTAAATATGGTAAAAAGGTATATTCAAATAATTTTATGTTAGTAAGCTGTAACAATTCAAATGCTGAAAAACCGAATGTTAATAACATTATAACTATTCCTGAAGTTAGTGAAGATGATTTTATGAATGTTGATAACATTATAATAATTATTGAAATTAATATTAATGAATGTGAATAACTAAAGTATTTTATAGTAAAGTTTACACTTATGTTATGTGTCAATAATGCGTAAATTGTAAAGTTTTGTATTAAAATGAAGAATGATGTCAAAAAAATTGTTGATAACTTTGATATATATACTTTAGTTCTTTTTGCTGGTTTTACGAGATAAATTCTAAATGTACCACTCTTATATTCATTTGACACAATACCGCAAAATAAGATTGACACTCCTACTCCTGTAAAAGGTATTAACGATAGTAAAAATTCTTCTGTGATAACTCTTCTGTTTACACAATAATATATTATAATAGTTGCTAAAAATAAAAAGTTTAAAAGTATAATTTTTAATATTCCAAGTTTTATAAATTCATTTTTAATTAGTTTTATCATTAGACTTACCTATCATTTTAAAGAAATCTTTTTCTATGGTATTTGTTGCTTCACTTATTCTATAAACATTTATATCATTTAATACCAATTCTTTATTTATTAAACTAACTATATCATCAGATTCATATACTTCTAAATTTTCATTTATACAATAATCTTTTATAATAAGCCTAGCTTTTGAAAAATCATCTACTTCAAATACTATATTTTTCTTTTTATCATTTTGTTTTATTTTTATACTGTCTATTTTACCATCATTTATAAAAATTATTTTATTGCATAGTTCTTCTATGTCACTAAGCATATGTGAAGATATTATTATAGTCGTGTCTTTTAATTCTTTTAACATTTTCATTATATTTTTAACGCCTTCTCTATCAAGACCATTAGTTGGTTCATCTAGTATTAATATTTTAGGTTTATTGATTAGAGAAGAAGCTATTCCTAGTCTTTCTTTCATACCTAGTGAATATGTTTTAAACTTCTTTCCTAGGTATTTTTCCATTTCCACTATCCTTACTATCTCTTCTATAGTTCCTTCGTCTATGCCTTTAAACATTGATTTAAATAGTTCTAAATTCTTTTTACCAGTAAGATTACTATACATATCTGGATTTTCTATTAGTGTTCCTACAATTGACATAGCTTTTTCATAATCAGTTTTTAAATTATAATTATAATAATATATTTCTCCTTCATCATAACTATAAAGACCAGTCATAATTTTTAATAAAGTTGACTTCCCTGCTCCATTTTTACCTACTAATCCTACTATTTCTCCTTCATAAATATCAAAGTTAATATTATCTAGTATCTTCTTTCTATTTATTGTTTTACTTATATTTCTTACTTTTATAACTCTTTTCATATTTCTTCCTTTCTTGAAGTAATAATACAAAACGAGATAAATACATGCAAATCAGTAAAATTCTTTTTTCAACAAGTTATTAACAATAAAAAAAGAAAATTCTATAGTGATAAATGTTATTCACAATTGAATTTTCTATGTATTTTATAATTTTATATATAATTTAATTTTTTTACATATCGTTTAAGTCAACGTTTTCTTCAGCAAGTATATCTTTAAATAATTCTTTGAATCTTGCAATTTCTTTTACTTTAGCATCTTCATATACTACTTTAGTTCTACATATTGCTTTATAAAAATGTTTCATTGTTACTACTGGACTATTTTCATATGAAGCAAGTGAGAATGCACTCATTACTATTGTTAAAGCAACATCTGGATATCTATTACCTATTTCATAGATTCTTTTATATTCATCTGTTAGTTGAACAATGAATCTAAATATTTTTTCTTTTAAATAGTCTGTGTATTCTAATTTTACACCTGTTCTCTTTTCATATTTAGGATATGTTCCAAGTAATATCTTAGTACATTGATCTTCATCTGGTTCAGCAACATCTACTTTTAAGAAACGTCTTAAGAAAGCTCTATCTCTTAAAATATATGCTTCATATTCTTCGTATGTTGTAGCACCTATCATTTTAATATCACCACGGTCTAGACCTGGCTTTAACATATTAGCAAAGTCTATACTCATATTTGTAGTGTTTCTATTTACTAGAAGGTGAACTTCATCTATGAATAATATAATGTTCTTTTTAGTTTTTAATTCATCAACTAATAATTGAAGTCTATTTTCAGATTGTCCTTCTCCTACTTTTGTTTCACCAAGTAAACTTGAAATATTAACTTTTATTAATTCATATGGTTTTAATGCATTTGGTATCATACCATTTTTCATTCTGTACCCAATACCTTCTACTATTGCAGTTTTACCAACACCAGCTTTACCTACTAAAAGAGCACTCTTTTCTGGTGTTAAAAGTATAACAATAGCTTGTTCTATTTCACTATCTCTTCCGATAGCTGGATTTGTTACATATTCTTTTCTACTTAAGTTTTCACCATACATCTCTAAAATACTAATATTATTAGGATTACTTGGGTTAGTATTTTGTACTTCTACATTATTAGTATTTGTGTTAGTATTTTGATTAACGTTACTTAAATCTACCATTTCTATATCATTATTCATACTTTTCCCTCTTAATTCATATTAATTTTATCAATTTTTATAATAAAAGTCCATATTTTTGTTGACAAATATAAAATGATAATCTATAATTATTTATGCAAGTGCCTGATTAGCTCAGTCGGTAGAGCGCACGGCTGTTAACCGTTAGGTCGCAGGTCCGAGTCCTGCATCAGGCGCCAGTTGAATATTAACTCTAGATTTTCTAGAGTTTTTTTCTTGGGTTAAAAGCCGTGCAATAAATTTAAAATAAGCAAAAATAATATTCCAGTTATGAGAGGTATAAAGAAACTATAAATCATCCATTTAGTACCTACTTCACTCTTTATAGTTGCGAGTGTTGTTCCACATGGGAAATGCATTAAAGAAAATAATATAGTAGAAAGTGCAGTCATATAAGTCCAACTATTGTTAATAAGTACTTCTTTTATTGTTAAATAATTAGATATCATTGGTACGTTTTTACTTCCTAAATATCCCATTATAATTATTGGTAAAACTATTTCATTAGCTGGCAAAGCTAAAAAGAATGATAAAAGTATTACACCATCTAATCCGAGTAATTTACCAAATGGTTCTAAAAAGTTACTTACAATTTTGAATAAAGATAAATTTCCTATAGTAGTATTAGTCATAAAATAAATAATAATACCACATGGTATAGAGACTAATACTGCTTTTTTTAATATAGATAACGATTTATAAATTAAACTATTCTTTAATACTTTTTTAAATTTTACTTTTTTATAGTCAGGAAGTTCTAATATAAAAAATCCATTATATCCTTTTAATATAGTTTTAGATAGAATAAATGATGTTAATAAAGATATTAGAATTGCTAAAATAACAAATAATGTTAAATATAATGATACTTGTAATTTATTATTTGAATTAGTAAAGAACATTGTAATTAGTGCGATTATCATTGGAAATCTGCCATTACATGGTATGAATGAATTTGTTAAAATAGCAATTAATTTATCTCTTTTACTATCTATTATTCTGCTTCCTACTACTGCGCAAGCATTACATCCAAAACCTGAACATATTGTTAATGCTTGTTTTCCATGACAACCTGAGCATTTAAACACTTTGTCAAAATTAAATGCAATTCTTGGTAATATTCCGCTTTCTTCGGCGTAAGTAAACAAGAAGAAAAATATTACCAGTGGTGGAAACATAACTGAAACTATAAAACTTACTACTCTATAAATTCCATAGATGATAGGTTCGTATATATATGATGGAATTTTTAATATATTCGAAAGATTCACTAAACATATTTCAAATTTATTAAAAATTAAACTTAGTAATTCACTTGGATAGTTAGCAAGAACTATAGTTATAAAAAATATACCAAACATTATTATAAACATTATTGGTAAAGCATATATTTTTTTAGAGAAAATTTTATCAATCTTACCAATTTCTTTTTCTTTAGATGTTTCTACTACTTCATTATAAATATTTTTAGATATATTATTTAATAAATTAGATACACTATCTGATATTTCTTCAGAGTTTATATGCATTAAATAATTTTGTATATCTTTATTAATTATATCTAGCTTATACTTAGTTTTAATTGAATCTACTAGTGTTATGTCTTTTTCTAAAAGTTTTAAGGCTATAAATCTACTTTTAAATTGATGAGTTAGATACTCAAATATATCAGATATACCCTTTTCTATATTATAGTCATATACATAATTATAACTACTTTTACTTTCTTCATCTAAAGATTCTATTAATTCTTTAATACCTATATTTTTAGATGCTGAACACTTTATTACTTTTATACCTAATATTTCGCTTAACTTTTTATCATTAACTTTTATACCTTTTATATCAAGTTCATCTACCATATTTAAACATAATATTATATTTTTATTAATTTCTAATATTTGAAGTAATAAATGTAAATTCTTTTCTATATTTGAAGAATCCATTACATATATTATTTTTTCATATTGTTCAAATAAAAGTGTGTCTTTTGCTACTATTTCTTCATCACTAAGACTAGATAATGAATATATACCTGGTAAATCTATTAAAGTGTAATTAGTATTTATTATATTTTTTCTTGCTAACTTTACAGTTTTACCTGTCCAATTTCCAGTATGTTCATGTGAATGAGTTAATATATTAAAAATAGAAGATTTTCCTACATTGGGATTTCCAACTAAAAGAATATTTTTATTCATAATGAACCTCTATATTAACCGCATCTTCGTCTCTTAAAGCTAGAAATGTATTCTTTATTTTATAACATTTCGGATTTTTATATATTGAATCAAACATTTTATATATACTTTCTCCTGGTATAAATCCTAAATCATATAGTCTTCTTTTCTTAATTCCATGTAAAGATATATTATCTATGATTGCCTTTTTATTAAGTTCTAAATCACATAAATTCATATAATCTCCTTCTTTAGTAATATATGTTTCGTAAGATTTTTTGTACTTAAAACATAATATTAAATATGAAGCAGAGTTATGATGATATATTTAATACTAATCCTAGATATTCAACTACAGTTGGATTTATTTTAGGTTTAGTGTTAGTTGATAGTTTATCTGCTCCTGAACAAAATATGTTAGGAAACTGGATTATTCTTATTGGTCAAACTATTCTTACGAATGCAGCTAGTCAAAATATAATAGAATCTAGAATTAATGGTGGTATTATTAATATTAATTCTAAAGAAGTTAAGTGTTTATATAATCCAGTCATTTATGATATAGAAAAAATAAGAAAGATTATTAGAGAGGTCTATCCTTCTAGCAATAGTGATATAGATGTTTTAAAAAAAGCAATTGATGAGTTAAATAAAAAATTAGATGAATTAAAAAAAGGTAATTAATCTATAATTACCTTTTCCATATCACTCTTACTACCAGTTATTTTTACAGTGTATCTTTCTAATTCATCATTATCGTATATTTTTCCTTCTTTTAAGTCATCAATATACACGCTTAAACGATCTCTTTTATTTAATTTTAATGATATATAAATATTATCTGAACCTTTCTTTATAAAATAGTCGTAATAACATTCATAATATTTTACTTCCACTCCTATTTTACCTTTCATAGATTCATCATATTCAACTATATATTTAGTTTTATAATTACTATTAAATGTAATATATAATGGTTTATTATCACTTGGCATTTTGTATGTTGTAAATGATCTTGTCATTGTATATTTATCACTAACATCATGAGTAGTTTTAATTTTAGATATTTCTCTTAGTGATAGTGTTACTCCGAATGCTATAATAACTATAAATGTTATTATAAATATTAAAGACCACTTTAAATTTATTTTCTTTCTAAATATACTTTTGTTAATTAATATAACTGTTGTTAATACTAGAAGTACTATTCCAAGTAATGCAATATTGATTCCATATAGTTTTACACCATCTAAGAAAGCAAATATAGAGGCCATAAAGACAATTACTAACCATAACCATATAAATAGTAGTATTATTGTTAAAAGTACTCCTAAAGTCTTATAAATGATTCTTTTTATTCTAGTACTTTTACTTTCAAATATCTTTTTCTCAGTTACTATTTCAGTTACATTACTTATTTCTTCTTTAGATTCTTCTATAACATCTTCAATATTATTTTTTAAAGTATCTTTTCTTTTAATTTTATTTTTAATTCTAGAAAATAAACTTTCTTTTTTTACTTTTTCTTTTTTCTCTTTTTTAGGTTTATCTTTCTTTTTAAATTTATTCTTTATACTTTTTATAATATTATTTACTTTGTCTTTAAG
>CAVIUL010000014.1:19959-21044 GCA_963645885.1 bacterium
GTCTTTAAGTTTATTGTTCTTTTTAAGATTTTCTATTTCTCTTTTAGCAACTTCTTCTGGTTTACCTAAATCTTTAAGAATACTTGTTATTTTTCTTTTCTTACTTTTTTCTTCTTCAATAATATCATAATACTTAGAAACTATTTTATCTCTATTCTTTTTACTAAGTTTACTAAGATTAAGTTCTAATGCAATTAAAAATTTTTGATCTTTTTTCATAGTTTTTTCTCCAATATAGTACATATTATTATAATATATTATATTTTTTAGTCAAACATTTTATTAATTTCTTTTGTAATTATTTTCTTTAATTTTTTAAATAGATTATTTATAGCATCTTTAATAGCATCTAACAATTTATCTATTAGTTCTTCTACGAATGATTTTTCTTCTTTGTTTTCTGTTTTAGTATCTTTTACTTCTTCTTTAGTAGTAGTATCGCTTGTTTGATTTTGTACTTCGTCACTCCATACTCCAAGTTTTGCTTCTTTTGCTTTTTCTTCTTCTTGCTGTAATTCTTCAGTGTACATATATTTACCATATAAATACGCTACTTTAGCGTATCCTTTTTGTATTAATTCTTTTTGAAGTAGTGAATCATCTACAAATATCCATCCAAGTGCTCTTTCATATTTATCAGTTTTAGAACTACCGCTATCATATTCAATTTCAAGTTTCTTTGCATTTTTAACTCTATTACATGTATAATCACTTGCTTCTTTTCCGTATGGCTCTACTCCTTTTTTAGGATGTTTAGTTTCAGGAGTATCTACTGCTAAAAATCTAACTGTTGTTTTCTTTCCATCTATCAATACTTTTATTGTATCTCCATCAACGCAAGATTCAAATGTTACCTCTTTTCTTTCAGCATATACATTTGTTAAAAAAAATAAAAAACTTAAAAATACTATTACTATCTTTTTCATAATAATATTTTATCACAATTTATATACTTAAAAAAGAATTTTATAAATTAAAAAGATTAACTTTCGTTAATCTTTGTTTTAACTTAACTCATTAAGTTTATTATTATATTTAGTATAAGATTTTTCTATTTTCTTATCTTCTTCTACTGGTACTGTGTA
>CAVIUL010000015.1:0-20847 GCA_963645885.1 bacterium
CTACAGTATCACCCCATTGGAAGTAAAGACCGAAGTCAGATTCATTCTCTGCTCCGATATTATACTTCATCCATAATGTGCCTGACTCTAATCCTAAATCTACAAATTCAATTTCTGGAGTTTTTTTGTAGTAATTAATAAAATCACCATCTGCGATGATTTCAATTTCTGAACCAACACTAGAAGGAATATAAAGAGTTTTTTCCATACCTTCAAGAATTGATACATTAGGAGTTTTTACGGTTTTACCAACTGCTTCTGCTTGTGTTTTAAAAAGTTTTAAATTTTCCATAATTAATTAAAATAAATCGTCATAATCAGTTTCATCTGGAGTATTTACTACACTAAAATTATAAAGCATAGAACCTTCTGTATCTGAATCTGAATTAATAGTATTAATAGCTCCGTTAATGGTATTTATTGCTTGAACAAGATTTGTATTTACAGTTCCAATTGCAGTATTTAACATTTCTATAGCTTTATTAGTTTCTATAGAAAAATCAGATAATACTTTATTAATATTGTTTATCTAATCAATAATGTATTGGAATGATGTCTTTACAACTTGTGTTTCTCCACTATGAAGATTATACTCTATTACTAATTCATTTGTATTAGAATCAAAATAAGATTCTTTTACAGCTGCATCTAAACTAAAATTATAAGAACCTATAACTAAATCATTTACAAATAAAGTAAATATACCTTTTTCATAAATTGCATTAATTTTAATAGGAAGTGCTGGAATATCAATCTTATTTCCAACAAGTGCATCATCTCTTGTTAAATAATATGTAGCTAAACAACCATCTTCAGGAGTACTTTGTTTGATAATAGTATACTGAGGAATATGAATGTTTTCAATAGCTGAAGCTAATTCTACGTCTTTAGCTGTTGAACGTTCAATTTCTTCTGATAGTTTATTAGCTAAATCATTATGATTTGAAACAATTAAGTCCTCCTATGTTTTAGCTCTTTCTTTTTCGGATTCAATAGCTGAAGATAATGCACTTTCTGCACTCTCAGCTCTTTGTGTTTCTACTGTTAAATCAGCTTTTAATTGAACAGCATTTAGACTTAATTCATCTATTTTAGTATTTAAGGTGTCTATTGATTCTTTTTGAGATTCTTTTTCAGAATTTAAATACTCAGATAATGCAGTATCATTATGTGTAATATTATCTGTAGTTCCTTCGACAGTTAACTAATTACCTATCTTTTTAAGAATGTTGTGTTTATCGCTATAAATTCTTACATCAGCAGATAATTTGTCTGTACCATCAATTACTACTTCTCTTGTTAATTCTACAACTTTTTCAGGATAAGAGTTATCAACATCAAATTCTCTAATGAGAGTTCCTACAGGAATAGTTATTGTTTGTTTCTCTCCATTTAAAAGTTTAAATACAATTACAATTGCTTCATTTGATGAATCATAAAAAGCAGACTCAACAATAGAAGAAAATCCTAAAATATGTTGAGCTACAATTTTATCATTTGCATATAAAGTGAGAGTTCCATTCTCATAAGTAGATATTACATGAAAATAAAGACCGTCATCTTTTTTAAGCAAATCGTTTCCTAATGTATTAGAAAGGTTTAACATACCTCCAATAACATATCCACTAGGCTCTTTTCTTACTGATAAATCAACAATACTATCATCTTCTACATTAATTGTAATTCCTTTTAATGCTTCATCCATTAATCTATCTAATGTTTTTAAAGCATTCATTACAGATGTAGCATCTTTTAGATAATATGTTTCTTGGTCAGCATTATAAGAACCATCACCACTAAGACCTACTCCGATTTGTGTATTATCTAATTCTGATTGTAAATTGTTATCAACACTCTCAGAATCAGTTTTAAATACTCTAACAAAATCTTCAATAGCTCTAAGAGTTTCAAAATCTTTTGAAGGTAATGGAGTTCCAGAAATCTCTCCTTTTAAATCAAGAAGAACATTATGTAGTTTTTGTGTATCATCATATCCTTCTAAAAAGAATTTAAGTTCTGGAAGAGTATTTATTTGAGTTGATTCTTTATCTACTGTATTTAAGAATTTATTTAAAGCTACAGAAACTTCTGTTAATGATTTATAAGGAAGTGTTTGTAAATAAGTAACTAAATCAAGTTCTTCAGTACCAACTGTTGCTTTAAGCTCTGTTTTAAGATTATTGTCAGCTTCAGTTAATTCCTTATAATATTTATCAACTTTAGTGATAAGATCAGAAACAGAATTTGCTAAATCAAGAATACTATTTAAACTCTCTGGAATATTTGTTGGATCATTAGTTCCCCAAATTGCAGTTTCTCCCTGAGTACGTTCCTTAATTTCTTTATCTAATTTTTCAGATAATTCTGTAAGCTGTTCCTGTATTGTATTTACATCTAAATTCTCTATAAGCTTAACGAACTCAAGTTCATCATTCGTTTGCTTTTTAGTAACCCAATATAGTGCTTGCTTATCATTACCACCATTTTCTACTATTTTGAGCAATCCTTTATGGATAGTAGTAGCGTTAATTGGGTCTTCATAAAATTCTTTTAAAGCAGCTTCTGTAGGAAAAATATAATTAGCCTCTAATGGATAATTACCAGTTCTTATGAAACTGCCCATTGTTTCACTATATTGACTCATTCGTTTACAAAATTATAAGTTACGTCTTGATTAAGAGAAGATAATGCTTGTTTATAAACATATATTTTATAAATTACATCAGATTCTAAACCATCTACAGAAAGAGGAATATCATTAATTTCATTAAATGCTTCCTTATCAAAACTTTGAGATTTAGTTACCATACTATCTAAATTAGGATATGATTTAGGAACTATCACTATAGGATGACGTAAATCAGCATCTGTAAATACATATTTAAAAGTAATAGATGTTAAATCAGCACCATAGCTAACAAATCTGTTTTGAGTTCCTTCTGTATCCTGTAACTCAATTTCTTTTAAATATTCCATTGTAATGGTACTAGCAGATTTCCATTTAGGTAATAATCCAACAAATACAGGTAGACAGCATTTAGTATGAACTGTATCTTCGTGTGTTGAACCATTTGTATATGTAACTTTAAAAGTAAAATCAGTATCTTCTGTAATAGGTAAACTATCTACAGTGATACATCCATTCTCAAAGTCTTTACCTGTAAAGGTATAAATTAATTCTCCATTTTGATAAAGTTGTGCTACATCTATCAAACCAGTTGAACCATGAACACAAAGAGTAATCTCTGCTTTTTCATTTATCATAGTATATTCTGGAGCAGAAATACAGATTCCTTTTCCATAGAATATAGCATCACAAACTTCCTATAATGTCATTGTATCAGGAACTGGCGTATTGTCCTCAACAAAACCTACTGTAGTTTCTACTGGACCAGATGTAATCCATTGACATTCTTTAGTAGAAATCTCAGTTTCTAATTCTTCTTTTTGAGATTTTAATTGAGAAAGTGTAACCAATTCATTATCTTCTACGGCATCAACACCAGCTTGAGGGTTTTTGAATGCTACAGAACCATCAGATTTTACATATCCTTCTTTTCTAATAGTTTCAAACTTATCATCTACAGAACTCATATAATCTTGGAGAGCAGCTTCTATTGAAGTTGTAACCCATTTATTAATAAGAGAATCAACTTGAGTTCTTGAATAAGTTTGTGTTTTATCATAAACATTTGCAGTTTTAGCATAAGCTGCAAGTCTATTATTTAAAATAGATAAGAATCCATGTGGATCAACATCAACAAGATGTGCGTATAAAGTTTTATCTACATATCTTTTTGTAGCTAAATGACTATCAATGGTTGGATCAACTCCTACTTGAGCAATAGTAAATGGTGTTGTACCATCTTTCTTGACATAAGCTTTAAGAAGATTATCAATTTCTTTCTTAATGTAAAGATCTGACTTACTATAAATTTCAGAAGTCTTTACATATTGTTGGAGCATTGTAATAACTTCTGGGAGGATTTCATGTGGATCTTCAGTTCCAGTAAGTTTTGTATGTTCCTTTAATAGTTTTGCTACAAATTTCTTTGTTGTTAGATGATTGTCTGATATAGGGTCTACACCAGTTTGAGGTGCTGTAAATGGAGTACTTCCATCAGTCTTAGCCATATCAACAACCAATTCTTTAGCTGCACTAAGAGTGCCATGAGGGTCTTCTGTATTAAGATGTTTATTAATAGCAGTAGTAACGATTGTGGCAATATTAGTATCAGTTTCGTCTTTTGTATAAACAGAATTTTTAGGATAAACATTTAAATTCTCTCTAACTACAGACTTCTCTGCTTCTTGTGCATACTCTGATAAGAAATTATCTCTTTCTAAGTATTGCGTAGAGTCATCTATAATTGTTGGAGAATCGGTATTATTCTAACATCCTGGGGTTAAAATTGTATTGTCTGCCATTTGTTATTTAAATAATACTGTAAAGCAGTTAAAGATAATTTGTCATCTAATTCTTTATTCTAAATCAATTCTATAAAAGAAATTTCTTCTAAAATAAACTCATAATCAGGCTGATAGCCCTTTTTAACTTTACAAATTAACTCAAAGTATTCCTCAGATACTTTCTTTTTTAATTCATTTAGAGCATCCACAACCTGAGTTTTTATTTGTTGAACTTGAGGAATTACATAAACCATTACATCCGTTGATAGTTTCGATGATTCTTTCAACTTCTGCTAATTGTTCACATTCTGTTAAATATTTAATAACATTTAACGCCATCCACACCAAATCTCTTTTAAAAACTAATTCACTATCTACTTTGTTTTTACTCCAACAAGAAGAAAATCCTCTTCCATTGAAGATTTGCTAGCACAAATTTATATAACATTTTCGTAAAAAACAAATAGATACAAAATCCTTTGATGTTTTTGAAATAGTAGTGTTGATAGGATTAATTTCTATCACTTCAGAGATTGTTGCTTCTGAGATTTTTCCATCTATATACTTATAAATGTGACCATCTTCAACAAAATACACTATATTATATAAACCTAAAGCAGAACCTTCTGTTTTTTCAAGTTCATTCTAAAACCATTGTTGAGATGGTAATATCAAATGAACAATGCTATACCAACCATCTTTAGAAATAGAAAGAGTTACATCTTCCTATTCTAAATGGTTAGTATATGTTGGAATAAGATATTCAGTTTCTGATGATTTATTTAATTGTAATACATCTACAGAAACTGTTTCTGAAAATTTAAATTTTCCTTTTACTGTACCTGTTGAATCTTCAGGTAAGTATTCACTTTTATCAGTAACTGTAACCTTGCAATTATCACAAGCATTACAAGTACTTATATTTATTTTAAGTTCCATTAAACTTGGTGAATTTTATCATTATAAGGATTTCCATCTGTAAGCTATGCAATCTCAATTTGAGTTCTACGTTTTTGTTCTTCTACTGTAGCTTCTTTATAAGTTCTATCAGTATTAGCTTTATACATTTCTAATTTATAGGTTTGCTCTAATTGTTTTTGTTCAAGCTACAATTTAGTTTGATTAAGTTGTTCAACCTATTTATTAGCTTTCTCTAATTGTTTTTGCATCTCTTGCATCTGTTTCTACATTTCTTGATTTTGCTAAGTAAGCTATTGAATCTAGTTATTTTTATCTTCCTAAATTCTCATAGCTCTTTTTATTTTATATTTAAGATCAGGAACACTTTTACTTGTAACTGCTTCAATAATTATATCTGGTGGCAATCCTCCAGATTTTACAAATTCAGGAATAATTTGTTTTATCTATTCCAAATCTTTTACGACATCAGAACTAGTAATGATTCTCACATCATGGTCTGTAAGTGTAAAGTATTCTGGATAAGCTGTAAATACTTTTTGGTATTTATCACCTAAGATAATTGTTCCTGTAAGTCCATTTTTAAAAACTATCTTAGCAAGATTTAAACAATCTAATAGTATTTCATTTACTATTAAATCCATCTAATGATTATATTGTTTAGTAACTATAAATGAGTTATTTTGACCAATCTTAACATTGGTAACTGCATCTCTCTATTCAATTCCATTAAGTCTTTCTCTAAAGACTCCTGTAATTGAAGATGTAGTTTGTTCAATAGCATCAATTGCCATTTGAATAGCTTGTACAGCTTGTGCTTTCAATGTATTATCAAAACCATTAAATATAGTATTTAAAGGAGCTTGACCTGCTGCGATTCTACCTTCTTGAGAAGAGTCAATGACACCTAAACCTTGTTTCTTTAAAGCTTGATATTTCATTAATCTCTCTGGAAGATTAACACCAAGTTTTTCTGGTAATAATGCTAAATCAATCCAGTCACCTACTGTACCGCTATTAGCGATAAGATTATCACGATAGAAGTTTAAAAGGTCATATTGATCCTATAAATGTGCACAAGCAAGAACCATTGAATAAGGTTTGTTACCTCTATTCAAAAAATAGATACCATTAATAGATAAAGAACAATGAGATGGATTAGATTGGCTTCTAAAAGCTGTTTCATCTAACCCTCTTAAAATATAAATTTCTTCACCTATTCTTATTGTTTTATATCGTTGCATTACGAAATCTTTATCAACTTCTAACCATTCGACTTCGTAAACAGGAATTAATTCGTGTACCAAGTTAGTCTCTCTACTAGATTGAGGATAACCAGGAGTTACTTCTACTCCTGCTTGTAATCCATCAGTTGCTGGAATACCATTAGTTTCACTCATTCTAACATAATACATTGCATTATCATAAACATCATCCCATTTCTAGTCTAATAATTCTCTATCAGAACGTTTCATTTCTTTACCAAATTCATTTAAAATTTGGTTTTTAGTCATCCAAGTTCTTACTACAGCTCTATATGAATTTTTAATATATGGAGAGTCATAGTTTCTATCAATAAATGTATTAAGAGGACTAAGAGTTTGTATTCTAATATTATTATTTTCTGATGTAGGTTTTACTCTATAAAAAGTATAACCTGTAATAAGTAAGTCTAGTAATAAATCTCTTAACACTGTAATTATATCTGTATCTCTAGATTGCATAATATATTCGATAACATTCTACGCAGCTATTTCATATTCTGATGTAAATGTATTATTTATATCATCTATGATTCTTTGTAATTGTTCTTTAACAAGGCCATCGTCTATATTTTTACCATCTACAAAATTAAGGATAGAATTTTTTAAATGACCTTTTAAATAACTATGCAATTCTGAAGCTATCTTTAATTGTTTTTCTCTATCTATATTAGTAATAGTCTAACTATCCTTACAAAATATTTTAGGAATAATTGGAGTTCCTAAATATTCACCAATTAAAGCATCTATATGTTTTTTAATTAAAGGTGTAAAATGTAAAGTAGTAGGAGCGTCAGCTCCATAGACTTCTTCTAAATATCTAAATTGGTCAGCGTCTCTTACTCCATTATAGTAATTGTATGCTTTTTGCAATTCATATTTCGCATATACCAATTCAGTAATAGCTTTGTCTGTTTTTTCTATTAATTCTTCTTTAGTCATTACAAGCACATGATGATTTAATTGGGGAACAATCTGCAGGATAGAATAAATTTAATTTACCATAATAAACTAAATTATATAATCTGTCTTTAATTTCTCGTTTTAGAAATTTTAAAAATTTGTCATCTTCTAATTCTGCATAGATTGTTGTTGGTTTTTCTGGAACATCCATTCCTAATTTAATACAATAACCTACAGGGTTTAATTTCTAAATAGAGATTTTACCAATATATTCTTTTTTATAAATATCCCTGATATATTCGTGTATTACTTGTTCTAGGTCCTAGATTGTCATATGCCTACCCAAAATTATTATTAAATAAAATCTGATTATTTTGAATGGTTGGAATTATACCATATCTACGGTATCCGTTTTCATCAGTATAATATCCTATATTCTACCAAGTATCTTTAACCTCTTCAAGTCGTTTTGGAACAACTCCTTGTAATTCTTCATCTGCAAGTAAAGCCATTGCTACAGCAGCAACAATATCGAATTTACGTTTATTCTCATCAGTATAACGATTAAACTCATCTAACATTTCATCAAACCATATAAGATGACAATAATCATTTATATAGTCTGCAATCAAATCTGTTTGATGGTCAATAATTGCAGGAGTAGCAGGTGTTCCGTATTGTTTATTTGTATTTTTTATAGAGTCTGCAAGAGTAGCTCTAGGTCTTTTCATAAAAAGTTTTAATAGCTTCTTATCTCTAGCATAAGGGATAATACTTTGTCTAGTAGCCTCTATATTTATAATAGCATTATAATATTGTGCCAACTTAATAGCTATTTTATAACACTCTCTAACATCTCCGGGTCTATCTTTATAAAGAGCAACAAACTAAGGTTCTTCAGTTCCATACGCTCTTTTATAAACAGTCAAACAAAAATCAGAAGGATCTTTAGTATTTTCAGAAGTCTAGGCAGATCCAATATCAATACCGTCTATTCCTATTACATACAGATTACGAATTTTCTCTAGAGGTGGTGACCATATAACTCTACCATCTTCATCTTTTTTAGGAGGTAAAGTCCATAATGGATGTTCAAGAATTTGTAATTTACTATTCTAGCTAGGTATCCATTTAAATCCATCAATATTCTATTCAACATGTGCTCCGTCTTTAAATTTATATTCAATATATCCTCTTTCTATTTTAGGACATCTTTTTAAAGCTCGTATTTGAGCAAGTTGTTCAGCTATATTTATTTTATTAAATTTATTATCACCTTCTAGATTAAATGCTTCTTCTGCACACCAGCATCGCTCTGCACATTTTTTAATGTATTCCTTAGGAATATGAGCAAGATTATTTCTTTCTTCCTATAATACTTTTTTAAATTCTTCAACATTGCATACTCCTCTATTATCCATATATTTAGGATTAAGAGATTGAGCAAAGTAAGGAATAAAAAATCCAGTTAATACTGTTTCTCCTGTTTGAGAATAATTATGACGATAAGGAAGAATTTTAAAAGCTTGAGGCTCATAATATATAGTTCGTAATCCTTCAAGATTTTTTCCTTTATCACCACCAGTCGTGTGTTATCATAAGGCTTTTTATCCTTATTTCTTATAGTTTAATTCCTATAAGTCCAGCGTACATTTTCACTTAAAAGTGTCGGGCACTCTTGGGAGGATTATATTCTATTTTTAGGTTCACCTCCTACGCGTTACGGTGGTTAATACTATTACATATTAACTTACCTCGGTATTCCCATCGCAGGGTTCACCGATTTTACCCGATTTTAATGCGGCAAATTTATTAATATAAATATTATATTTTCTATCTAAATAAATTTTAGCATTACTATACAACAATTCTGCAGCTTTATTGGCTTTTTTAGTACTATATCCTAATCTATAAGTTTTTTGATTACAATTAGTTTTTTGCATTAAAAATCCTTTTCCTAGATACTTTTCTATACCTTCTAAAAAAGGTTTTGTACCTACTATTAATAATGATTCTTCAAGCTTTGGGTTTTTACTACTATGAGGATAAACTCCTAATGTGCCATTTCCATCTACATAACCTCGAATAAAATCATAAATTAGTTTCTTTTCTGAAAATATAGATTCATCAGGAAATGTTAATATTAAAGATTTATTAGGAATACAACCTTTAGAATTTAATCCTTCCCATAATTGTTTATCTCTAATAACAGTGCTAACCATATATAAAGTTTCTCCTGTTTTATTAGTATGCTCTTTTGATCCAAACTAATGTGTTTCGGAAATATTTAATCCTTTTTTATAGTTTAAAGCTTTATTATATTTTTTTAAATGGTCTATATCTTTTAAAGAAATATTTAATCCTACCGAATATTCAGTAGCTCCAATATAACCATCAGCATACATAAAACCTAACCAATAAGCTTTTTCTTCAGTATTAATAACATCAAAAAAATCTCTATTAAATTCAGTTTTATTTCTATTAGCAATTATAGGAATATTTTTTTCTTTTAAATATTTAGTTAAGGTTTTTTTATTAATACCGTATTTAGATGATATTTTTTTGATACTTTTATCATATTCTGCCGTATTAATATATTCTTTAACAGCCATATTAATTATTTGTTTCTTATATTCACTTTTAGATATACCTGAATTTGCTATTAATAGAACTTCTTTATTAATATTAAATTTATTAGACACTTCTTCTAAGGAATTATTCTTTAATTCTTTTAAAGCTTGTTCTAAAAAACTTTCTTGATTTTCAACTTTTTTAATACTTATTCCATTACTTTTTAAGAACTTACTTATACATGGAATACTAATTTCAAATTTAGTACTTAAAGTTTTAAGACTTGTTTCAGATGTTGTATAAATTTCTAAAATTTTTTTTAATCGAATGTTACGTTCTTCTTTTGTCATACCAGTTATTTTTAGTATTTAAAATTTACTTGTAATATAATAATTATCTAATAAATTATCTGGTTGTTTTACCGCCAAACATCATGATTCCTCTAGGAATACCTTGTATTTCTACAAGTTCTTGTCCTTGTACAATAGCTGTAGTTAAATCTGGCCATGAACCCGCTTCATCATATATTAATAAATCAACACGATCGCCACGAATATTGCCAGGGTCTTTTCCATTGATTCCTTGCACTGAAGATTGAAATCCACTAGCTACCTTTTGCCCATTAATATTTTCCCATCTACCAGATTTTTTACTTAATGCAGAATCTTCTAATTGTCGTAACCTAAACATTCCTCCATCAGTTTTACTATCTAAAAATGTAAGAGCATGTGCAAATTTACGATATGTTCTTTTTAATTTATTTTCATCAAAACAAGTTATCATCGTAATACTTTGACGTACTGTTATGAACATATTAGTAGCAATAGAGGCATTAATTTCTGAGAAACCTATGGAACGAGCTTTCATTAGAGCAGCATGTAAATGCAATCTTTTAGCCATTTCATAGTAATGAAAGAAAATATACTGAGATACAAAAAAGATAGGAAAATCGTCTTTAGTACCAGAACCTGATTTTTGATTAGCTTCAACAGTAGGTAGTGTGTAAAAATTTAAAAAGAAATAGTTATCACCTGTAATTGTATATCCATTTACAGTATAACCATTTCTACATCTATCATATTGTTCATGCCAATAATCATTATAAGGCTTAGATTTAAATCTATAAGAACAATAATGTCCTGTTCTTTTATAAGTGTCTCTAGCTTCAGTAAACCAACTTGGATCAAAATCCAATCCTTGAGTATCAGTAATAGGTCTATAACCTGTTAGTTCATAAGATAGATTAGCATCGAAAAATTCTATATTAGCATCTTTAGGAACATCCCATTTAATATCATCAGTAATAACTTCTTGCTATTTAATTTCAGGAATAACTTGATTATCAGCTTTTTCCTAAACTTCATTTACTAAAGTTTGAATTTCTTCTGGGACTTTTATTTTTTTAGGTCGTCCTCTTTTCTTTTTAATTTCTTCCATAATTAATCAGGTTCATATCCTTCAACAGCTCCACCTCTAATAGAAGATTTCTCAGCAAGTTCTTTCTTAACTCTACTCTCTAAATCTATAAGTTCATCATGAACTTTTCCCAAAGAACTTAATTCAGCCATAATATCTTTTACCTTATAAACAGGTTTACCAGTTTGTTCATCTCTTTCTAGAGGATCTACAGCATTAAAGTATTCAATAAATTTATTTACTGTTTCTTGTGCAGCATGTAACATTTTAATAGATAAGCTTGATTCTTGAAGATTTCTAAACTTTCTACAAGCTGCTCTAAATTCAGGATTATTAAATTCTTCCTCTGTAATATTAGCATCTTTTAATGCTTCTCTATGTCGTTCTTGCTCATCGTATTCACTATATACTGACTTCCAACAAATTGCAAGCCATATATAAGTAAATTCCCGAAAAGCTCTTAGACCCTCTAGCCCACTCGGATCCTCTTTACATTTATTCCGAGCAGGCTAAAGCAAATCTGAAAATTCTTTTACTAAAAGAATTTCAGGAGTATTTAATTCAACTCTATTAAGTTGATTATTATAAACAAAAATATCCTATAACATTAATTCATTATCAATTTTTAATATAAATCTGATATAAATTCATCTCTTGCACTTCTTACTAGATTAGATAAATAAGACAATCCTTTTACCTATCTTGTAGGTGTTGGCACAGTTCCACCAGTAACTCCTGGATTATTTCCACCTAATTTAGGATTAGACAGAAAATAATGATAAGCTCCTTTTATTAAATTTCCTGGTGTAGGAGATTGATTAAAATAATTTTCAGACATATTTGCATGTCTTTTATTTTCATTAATCTAGTCTTGATATCTTTTTGTTTTAGTAATATCAAGAGAAGATAAACCTTCTTGTGCCTTAATTACTTTTTTTTTACAACTGGTTTAGCATTACCATCTCCATCTAAGTAAAGATCTCTTCCTTTAGAATCTTTGCCTACAGGTTTACGTCCTGCAAGTTGATCAGAATCATATTTATTTCCAAATTTCTTTTTATTTCTATTCCATGCATCTTTAAATTGCTGAATAGAATCACCTTTCTCAATAGGTCCACCATTCTATTCCATTTGCATACATTTCTTACATACTTTCTTAATGGAACCACCATCCTTATAATAATAAGCTTGAGTTCCATCAGGACACTTTCCATTAAGTTTATTAATGTAATTAAGTTTGGCTCCAAATCTAGCAGCTTGTACTTGCTGTTGTTGCATAGCTTGTACAAACTGAGCATAAGCCTGTTTTAATCCATCTTGTCCCATTTGCTGAATTACTTGCTGTAATTCTTCTTCAGATTTAGCTCCTGTTTGCTGAGCTAAGAACTGTAAAAATGCTTGTTGCATCTATTGTTCGTCCATAGTTCCTCCTTGTTGATATTTTTGAATTTGACCACCTCGTCTATAAGAGCCTGTATAAGTTCCTTTTGCAGAATCATAAGTATATTTAGGCTACATCTTCTAAATAACTCCTTTGTCATCTAAATTATAATAATCATCTCCGTTTTTATAAACGAAGCTTTTTTTACCGTTGATCTCCGCATAACGTATGTTATCCTTATTGAATGTCCAATTGTTTCCTTTACTATAACCTTGCATGAGATTTGAGAAGTTATCATATTGTTTTCCTTCTTCATTTCTTTCAGAAGTACTTTCCCAATCAGCTTGCGTAGACCCCATAGTAGATAGAATCTTATTTCTATCCATTTTTCCAAATCGACCTTTTGTTCCAAATGCAGCGTTAAAGTTTTCTTGGTTATCAAGAGTTTTTCCAGATTGTTGCTAGTATCTTTGGAAAGCTTGGTAAATTTTTGAGGTTTTATTTTTTTCATTACTCATGAAAGCATTATAGCCTTCCCAGTTTGTAATTCCGTTATTCTTTAAATCATCAGAAGTAACTTCATAATCTGGATTATAAGTATACTTATTTGTTTCTTTATTAAATGTACCATATGTAGGTTTTTGAACATTTAATTGAGGCATTTCTCCAGATTTAATTTGAGCATTATCTTCAGATTTTAAACGAGCTAAATAATCATTATATATAGCTTGACTTTGTTTTCCCCAATGTCCATCAACAGTTATACCATAACCCGCATCTCTTAATTTCATTTGAGCAGCTTCAGCTCTAGTTACTTTATGACCTGCTTTATTACTTAATGCTGTTAATTCTGCATCTGTTATATTAAATTGATTAGCAATTTCATTATCGAGTACACCTTTGCCTTTACTACCACCCCATGCATTTGTTTTGAAGTTATTTACATTTGCGGCAAAAGCTCCTGTTGCATTAGCCTTTGCAGTATATGTAGCATTATGAGTCGCAGGGGTGTTACCAGAACTTCCACTAACACCTCTACCAGAACCGTTACTTCTACCAGAACTTCCACTAACACCTCTACCAGAACCGTTACTTCTACCAGAACTTCCACTAACACCTCTACCAGAACTTCCACTAACACCGTTACCGTTACCGTTACCTCTACTAGAACCAGAACCTGAACCTGCATTTACATCTCCTGTAGCTTTAGTATCGGTAGTTCTTTTGTCTCTATCCCATCCTATAAAAGTATGACTTGATGTATTCCAATTTCCCATGCCGTATTTTTTATTAAAAACACGACCACTTGTAAACCATGAAGTTCCATTACCATCAACTAGCTAAGTACCACTATTAGATATGCTAACACCTTCTGTTCCATGTCTTTCCAAATAAGGAATAAATCGTTTATCTACATCGTGTGCAGTTCCGTTTGCATCTTTGTAAAAATAACGACTTAGATATTTCGTAACATTGCTTCCTGAAGATGTAGAAGTTTTTTTAGTTGGGCTAGATGTCATTGATTGATTAAGTGCTTTTTCCACCTATCCATAACTACCTTGGAATTTTCTAGTATCTCTTGACAAATTAGGTCTTGTATATATATTTAATAATTCTCTCATACTAATTGAATATCCTTTGTATTAAACACAGCTTCTTGTAAAGTTCCATCAGCTGTAAACCATCTACATCTAATACCTATTAATATAGGTCTTTTATCAGAAACTCTTTTTGAATCGTGTTTAAATAAAGAAGTTTCTTTTCTAACAACTACCATCCTAGGTTTGTTTGGAATATCCTATTTTAATTCTACAACCTAACCTGGATTAAAAAATTGTGTTTCTTCCATAATTATTTAATATTGTTAAATCGTTCTTCTAAGCCTTCGTTTACAACGGCAATAATTTGTGATTCACCAAGACTAACAAAACCTTGTTTGAAGAATGGAATAGGCACAACAGTATCCTTACGATAATAAACTACATCACCTTCTTTTAGATACTTTACTTCTGGTCCAACTTCAATAACACAACCTGTACGAATAAATTGTTCTTGTTCTTCATACTTTCCAGATCGTTCATTAAATTGAGCATGTGGTGTATAACCTCCTGCATCTATGATAAGACCATTTTCTACTTGCATCTTTTGGAAAGGATTTTGTTTAAAAGGTTGAATAAGTACTCTATTAAACATAGGTTTGATTTCAGCCTTATTAATATCGTATTCAATTCTATCCTGACTCTCCTGAAACTCTTTATTATTCTGTTCAAGAGATTCATTATATTTCTCTACTTCAGAGTTAAATTTATTAGTCTTTTCCTGTTGAACTAATGAATCAATTGACTGTTCATTTAAGTTAAACATTTTGCCTTCCAATCCTGCTGCTTCTTGTGCAACACGTTCTTTTTCCGTTGAATAAATTCTTAAATTTTCCATAAAACATTAATTACCATTTACCAGCAACACATTTCGCATTAGGAAGACGAGTCTTTGCTTTTACTCTACAAGCACATCCCCGTATATATCCTTCTTTCTAATGGTCACTTACATCACCAGTATTTACATTTAACCATAGTTTATTATTACATAATCCTCCTAATTTTTCAGAGTAAAGAGGACACGCATAACAAATTTTTAATCTACTTTCACTAAGCTCCTAATTGATATCAAAAGCTTCTTTAATATGTCCGTTTGCAATATCAAATATATTCATCTTAATATTCTATTCTTTTACGTTTATTTCTTTGTTGTTCTAAAATGAGTTCTTTTTTATAATGATATAACATTTTTTCTACATCATGTTTTAGATATTCACAATGATAGAGTGTGTTATTTCCTTCATGATCGTAATGATTCAAAATCAAATCTTTAATAACAAAGTCAGGATTAATTTTTTGAAGCATCCACGCATAAGTAGATAGCTGTAATTGATAATGATTATAATTACAATCGTCTAAATTGTTTAAAGGGTATTTCATTTTGGCTGAAGATTTAGTTTGTGTATTATATCCACTCTTTAAATCAATTTTTCCATTAGTCTTATGGTCAATGATGTAAATATCATTACCAGATTTAACAATGCAATCAATCTGTCCTGCTAGTTTTAATATACCATCATCAGATTCTCTATAAATCAAATATTCTGGATATACCCCATGTTCCAAATCCAAGTCAGAATAATCTTTCTTGCATTCAAATTTACCTCCTATTCCAAACTTTTTAAGAGTTACGCTCTTACCACCAGCATAAAAAGAATTTTCTAAGTCTGCGTGTATTTTTGTACCTCTTTCACAAGCTTCTCTATTCTTCTTATCCCATTCATCTAAGATGTCTTGTTGAGCTTTATTAAAATCATTTTCAGAAATTTCATATATATTAAGAAGTTCTTTATTAAATTTCTTAGAAGCTAAAAGAGATTTCTTCTCAAGATTCCAAGCATCTTTAGATAAGAGTTTTTCAAGAGCTTTATATTTAGACCAAAAATCTTTATCAAATTCTTGTTCATATCTACCTATTAAAGTTGTAACTGATATATACTGTTTAGATTCATCATTTACATCAAAGTATTTATGAAATTCGTCATTAAAGCACACGTTACCATTTTGTTTATCAATTTTCATATGTTATATCATTTATTCATTACTCATTTCCTTTAACCTTATTTATAAGATCGTATTTATATATCTGATATTTGTAATTATAATCTATACCTAGCAATGCAGCAACAAACGTACATGTTTCTCCAAATGCTACTAAAACTGAACTATCAATAACTCCCAACGGAGGCACGATAAAACCTGCAATTAATAGTCCGCTACCTACAATTGTTAGTATAACTGCTACTACTAATCGCAAATCTAATTTTTGTTTGTAAGTCATTAATTAAATACTGTTAAATTTTAATCTGTAAATTATGGTAATATCTAAGCAAAGTTTAGCTTAGTTTCTTTTGTTTCTTATTCTAATTACTTTTCTTTATAATTACAAATATAATCTTTAAATTTGTATATTCAAATATAATTGAAATAATGTATTATATATAAATAATATGAGTTATAACAAGAATCAATTAAATCAATTTTATTAGTTCTGTGATAATATTTCTAAGTAGGGTTTACAATTAGAAGCAAATCATTCTAATGAAGATATTGCTTTTAATAAAAAAGGAAATAAAATTCACATAAAAGAATCAAACAAAGGTAAGTTTACTGATTACTGTGGAGGAAAAGTAACTTCAGAATGCATTTAGAAAGGAAAGAATAGTTCAGATCCTAAGATAAGAAAAAGAGCAACATTTGCTTAGAATAGTATAACATGGTCTAAGAAACATTCTTAAAAATAAAATGGGCAAACAAAAATATAAGGTGTGTTCTCTTTGCAAAAAAGAGTTGCCTTTAAACAGGAAAAATTTTAAAAGAATAATAGATAAAGATACAGGAAAAGAAACTTATAATTCTATATGTAGGAATTGTAAGAAACAGCAAAAAGATAAAGAATATGCTAATGAATGGAAAGATGGAAAATTACTATGTCATATTTTCGGGGAATATAAAGATTAGTCTGAATTTTCAGAGCATCCTTATTATGTATATAACAAAGATAAAAGATGTAAACACTGTAAACAAATACAGAATAAATAGGCTAGAAAAAATTATTCAAATGAAACCAAGCTATATAAAGTTTTACAAGAGCGTTGGTTAGGAGCCCGGGATAGGGTTACACTAAAGATAATATTCAGTTAGTTTGCTCAGCAGTCAATCAATTAAAGTCAAATTGGGATACAGTATTATATATTTGTAAACAAATTATTAATAACTATAATGGCTAATTTTTTTACAACATACGAAGCAACTGATGCCCCAACTATTGTTTCTCCAGAAACTAAATAGGTTGAATTAGAATATAAATCTTATCAAGAACCAACTGATGATTCTGAAGAATCTGATGATTCTGATGATTTAGATTGGTCTTTCTTAGAAAGTAAAGTATAGACTGATAAACCTATACAACAATAGCAAACTACTGAAGATAATTCAATTCAAAATCTTATTAGTAATGCTAGATAGTTTGTTGGTACAAAATATACTTGGGGAGGTAGTAGTCCTTCAACAGGGTTTGACTGTAGCGGTTTAATAAGCTATCTATTTAGATAGCAAGGTATTGATTTACCTAGAACCGCTGCAGCTCAAGGTAAAGTAGGACAACAAGTAGATATATCTCAAACTAAACCTGGTGATGTAATTTGGTTTGGTAGTAATAGAAGTCCAAGTGGATAGCATATTGGATTAGTAAGTAAAATAGAAAATGGATAGATATATATTATAGATGCTGCTGGTAAAGCTAAAGGTGTAATAGAACGACCTTTACCTAATTTGCAAATCAAATCTGTTAGAAGATTATTTGGAGCAGTTCCTTCTTCTAATTTTGGAAATAGTGTTATTAATTTCTTTACAAGTAAAGGTTTAACACAAAATCAAGCAAGAGGTATTCTTGGAAATTTAATGCAAGAAAGTAGAGGCAATACAAGTATCACTAATAAAAGAAGTGGAGCATTTGGTATAGCACAATGGTTAGGTTCTCGTAAATAGAAATTAAAAGCTAAGTATGGTAATAATCCTACATTACAATAGCAGTTAGAATTTATTTGGGAAGAACTTAATACTACAGAAGGTAAAGCTATGAGAGAACTTACACAAACTAGAACAGTAGCAGATGCTACTAGAGCTTTTGCTAATCATTTTGAAAGAGCAGGTAAAAGTGAGATGAACATGAGTCAAAGAATTAATTTTGCATATAACGGTTAATATAAATGGTATTTTAAAGTAGTTAGTTAAAGTAAGTTCTAAAATGGATAATCTTCAATTAGTAAAAAGAAGATTAGCTAATGGAGGAAATATAATACCAACTACTTTAAGATACGTTTGGAATATATGAAAGAATTTATAACAAGTATATTATCTGCAGGAGTAGATACTATTAGTAGTAAAAGAGTTTGTGGAATTTTAGGATTTCTAGTTATTGTTTTTATAATAATATATTGCACTATTAATGTAATACAAGCTCCTGCTATGATTGATAGTTTTGTATATGCTACTTGTATGCTCTTAGGAATTGATTCTGTTACTTCTATTTGGAAAAAGTAATCTTAACAGATTTTAACAAAAATCAGTTTGGAGCAAACTAAAAATGAGTGTATATTTGCTATGTAATCAAAACAAAATAGACAATGAACGAATTAGAGCAACTTATTGAATTAATGGGAAATCTTATTCCCGAAGGAACTAATGAAGAAATAGATACTGAAACTTATAAGGTATCTATTGTAAAGAATGGAGATAATATTGAAATTCAAATTGTAGAGAAAGAGCAGGAGTTTGATGATTCTGAAATTAAACAAACTGTAGAAGAATTTAAAAATGCTATTAAGGAATTGGATGATGATTTCTTTGTAGAAGTAACAGAAGCTTTCAGTGAGAAAATTAATAATAAGAAATTTAATGACCTTCTTGATTTAGAAAGTTATACTGAAGAACAAGCTTGTGAAGTTTCTGAAATGATTGAGATTGCTACAACGATTATTCAATCTCATATTCAAAGTAAAATTCAAAGTCTTTTTGAATTATACGATAAGGTTAGCTACTCCTTTTAAAAAGTAGCTTTATTGGGGCGTAGCGTAATTGGTTAGCGCATGGGTCTCTAAAACCTAGGGACTGGGTTCGAATCCCAGCACCCCGACACTATGGAAAATGAATTAATGAAAGACAATTTAATTAAACTATTAAGTAATGGACAATTTCCAAACAATAAAAATAGAGTTTGGACTATGTGTCAAGTTGCATTGAAACTGTGTTTACAATGTGTAGAAGAAGCTGAGAAATCAGATTTAACTAATGAACAATTTTATCTTGCATGGGAAGATGCGCTCAATAAAATCTCATGTAAAGACCACACAACACAAGATACTGAAATTATTAATGATTTTAAACAATTTAATGCTGACTCTGGGATTTGATCCTAGGGTCAGCATTTTTTGTTATAGTATATAATTTGCTTTTCTATTTTCTTTTAAAGCTTTATTTTCTTCTTTTAATTGTTCAATTTCTTTTTTAAGTAATTCTATATCATCACTATTCTTTTGAATTTTTTCATCTTGTTCTTTAAATTTCCAGATGAATAATTGGTCTAATTCTCTTAATTGAAATCTTTTACTAAGTTCAGAAGCTCCTTGTAAAAATCCTTTCTTTTCTAAAGAATGATTACATTTACTAATTGTTGTTTCAGGCATTTTAATTAAAGATGATAATTCTTTATTAGTATATTCTATTACTCCTTCTTTTTCATTTTTAAACATATATTGTTGAGATGCAACTATATACGATTTCTCTGTAAATGTTAATTCTGGTTTATCTAAAAATTCATAACTAAAAGGTTCAAACTGTTTTTTATCATTAAAGGTATATATTAACTTACGCCCCTCCCTTCTCGTTTGTAAATAGTTTTCTTTTACAAGATTGTCTATACATTTTTTAATTGTTTTAGCTGCAGCTCCTGTATCTTTAGTAATTGTAGCATAACTGGGAAATGCTTCTAATGTAGATTTATTCATATATCTTCTAATAGCTATATAAATTAATTTATCTTTTGGATCTAAATCTGGCTGAATCTCATCATTGGAAGGATGAGGATAAATTACAAATTGATTATTGTTTTCCATATTTCATTATTTTAATTATGGTATAAATATAGTATAAATATTTTAATTACCAAAATAATACCATGTTAATTTTTGTTAATGCACCAGTTACCAAGATGATGCATCAGATGCCAAGATGATGCACCAGTTACCAAGGTCGATGCATGAGCTACCAACTAACTATACTTACTATACTTACATAACTATACTTAATCCGAAATTTCTTTTTAAAATTTACCCCCCCCTGGGTACCGATTTGAAAATTTATGAGAGTTAGATGAGAGAGAGGACAC
>CAVIUL010000016.1:0-6103 GCA_963645885.1 bacterium
ATTTAAATCATTATTTCCTTTATGTTTAATATAAAGTCCTGTTCCTCCAAGAACTAAAATTATGAAAAATAGAAGTAATAACAATAAAAGCAACAATCTCTTTTTTTTATTTTTTTCTTCTTCTTGTTGATTTTGATCATCATTATATTCATAATTATCATTTAAAGTCACATTATCTTCCATAATATATCTCCTATTATCAAAATAATTTTAACACAAACAATTAAATACTTCAATATTTAGATATAGTGAAGACTGGTTTCACATCTAACTTAGCTGTATAGTTTTCTTTTACATAAACATCATAGTTAAATTGAACAGAAGAACCATAATTTTCAATACCGCTATTTATTAACCAATAATTTCCAATTAACAATTTTTTATTTTTCATTTTATCGAATATATTAATATATTCACTATAAGATAATATTCTAATTTTACTCTTACTATAATTATTACATGACCAATTATTAGAATTAATTTCGTTCTTTGTAAATCCTCCACATCCTTCATCATCTAAACAACCACTAGTAATAAAGTCATCACATATTGGAGTATCTTTTAATTTATTTTGAATACTACTATTTAAAGTTTTAATATAAATATTATTAAGATAATAATTTATATATGAATTACTCCATTTATAATTAACAGTTTTATCATTAGTATAATAACAATAATCACCTTCACTATCTAAACAATGAGATAGTTTTTCATCGAGTGAATATTGTTTCATAAGAGTTATATCATCTTTATTATCATTAAGAACAATATAATCAATATCATCTATTGATACTATAGAGCCATCACAATAATATTTATTTTCATCATATTCTCCTTTATTTCCTAAAAAACATTCTACATTATAAGAATATGATTTACTTAAGTTACCATTTTGATCTTTAAACCAAATATAATGTTTACCTTCATCAAATGATTTAATAATAATATTATCTTTATAATCAGGTTTAATCCATTTTCCTTTTAAGTTATCTGTATCTGATATTAAATATTCTAAATCTTTTTGGTTTACATTAAATGAAATAATATTATTATTTTTATTAATTTGTGCCTCAATAGTAACAAAATCTTGACATTCTTTTTTATCTACTTTTACTTCACCAAGTTGAGTTTTACTAACACAATAATCACCAGATTGGATAATAAAACTAACATTTTTATAATCATCAATTTTAATATTACCATTACCATCAAAAAAGTAATTTGTATTTAATATTTTAGTTTCAGTATATACTGCACCTGTTTTATACTTATATTCACCACTATCCAAAGTATACAAGTATTCTAATAAGTTTCTAGATTTATTAAGTAAATGAATATGATTATACCTAAATATAAAAAATAATAAAATTAGTAGCATAACAACTACAAATACAATAATTGTAATAATATATTTCTTTGTGTTTTTCATAATAATTATTATAAATTAAATAAAAAGAAAAGGAAATACTTTTATTTCCTAATCACACCATAAACATTTAGTAACACCAACTTTATCTAATGTATTTTTGTTACCTTCTATTGTTATTTCTAATTTTCTTTCAACATCATAATTATAAAATTTACCATGTTTTACATCATCTAATATTCTATTTAATAATTTATTTGTTGAGTTTCTGTAATATATAGTTGCAGCAGTAGATCCAAGACTATAATTATGTTCATAATAGTATGGACTTGAATATTCAGGACCATATACTTTAACAATTATAGTTCCATCTTCCATATCTTTAACTACATTCTTATTTACAACTTTACAATAATCACATTCTATTTTATTGATTGTATTAGTATCAAATGTATATTCTTTTCTTAAAATATATTCTGGTTCTATATCATTGAAATCAAGTCCAGCAACCTCTACAGCAAATAATCCAATTCCAGAACCAAATAACACAACAGCAACAATAAATGTAATTAATAATCTCAATTTATTATATTTAAAATCAAAAATAAATCTATACAAAATTTCACATACCCATATAGCACCTAATAAAAGTCCAAAAGAACCAATAATAGCGCCTAAGAATAAATAATATTTAAATGAGAATTCTACTGCTACTGCAAATAATACTGAAACAGCAACTAATGCACATGCAGCTATAATTAATATTAAGAAAGCATTAATCTTAAATATCCAAACAAATATCTTTCCTATAAAATTCATAAAAGAATTATCACTCTTATGTAAATCTTTCTTTTCACTCTTTTCTATTTTTTCTTCTTTAATTTTTTTACTATTTACACTTTTCTTTTTTGGAACTTCTTTTAAAGTATTAAGTTCAAAATTATTTAATATTTTTTCACTCATAAGTTTAATAAAGACAATGTATGCAATAACTATATAAATAATATTTATAACTACAGCTACAATACCACTAATTACATTGTATATTCTATATGGTAATGGTGAAATAATACTTTCAAATCCATCCTGTATAAAATAAAATGGTATTTTAACAAAAGCACATATAATTAATGCAATTAAAACATATATTAATAATTGTAAAATATCTTTAAATGTTCCAGATGAAATAATCTTAATAGTTTTATTAAATACATTCTTTGTAGTATCTATAAGATCATTTACTATATTACTCTCTCCTTTATTATAATTTTCGTTTATTTTATATGCATCTAAAATATTAGTAACCAATTCATTAAAATCGCCAAACTCTAAAATCGCATCTTCTTCTGAAACACCAGATTTTACTTTCTCATCAATATGTTCACTATATTCATTTATAATATCTTCAACTTCATCACTTTTTAGTATTTCTAACTTTTCTCTTAATTTGTCTAAAAAATCTTTTTTAGTCATTACCTTCACTCTCCTTTATAAAAGAATTAACACTACTTTCAAACTTTTTCCATTCATCAAGTAAACTATCTTTTCTTTTAATACCAAGAACTGTTAATTTATAATATTTTCTACTTGGTCCTCCTGTTGACTCTTTAAGATATGTTTCAAAGTATCCTTCATTAGTGAGTCTCTTAAGTATTGGATATATAGTACCTTCATTAACATTAACTACTTTACTTATCTCTTCAACTAATTCGTATCCATATCTATCTTTTTTTGATGCAAATAAAAGAACCAACAATTCTAAAACACCTTTTTTAAATTGTGTATCCATTTAGTCACCTCACGATAATATTATCACTACTACTATGTATTGTCAAGTAGTGTTTATTACATAAGAGTAAAGTACTTAATTAAAAATATAATTAATAAATGTATTGGATAAAAAAAATAAAAGAAATATTTATTAATTTTAATATTAGTTTTAGTGTTAATTAATATAAATGGAAGAGCAAAAACAGCACATGCAGTAAAACATGCTGGTATATTACTAATACCAATATAACTACTTATTGCATAATTAAAATAAAATGTAACATAAGCTAAAAACATTATAAATTTATTGCTTCTAAAATAATAAAATATTGGCACTAAAAATAAATATGTTGATGCATAATCAACTTTGAATAAGAATGAAAATATTACAAAGAATGGTAAGTAAATCCATTTCTTGTTATCAAGCGAGTAATAAAGAAGAACTTCTAGTAATATTGTAAACATAATATTAGGAGTATATGTATTAAATACAATAGTATAAAATGGTTGGCTTATTAAGCCTAAAATAAATAATCTTAAAATATATTTTTTTAAATCTTTAGACTTAAAATACCCTATCATTGCACAATATGTAAATATAGGAAAAGCAAGTCTTCCAACAGAACGCATTATCAAATTATTAGAAAAAAGTACATATCCAGTATGATCTATTACCATAGAAATAATTGCTATAAGTTTTAAAAAACTAGTATCCATATTAGTAATGATTCCATTATTCTTCTTCATATATATTCACCATCTAAATTTTAACATATTGATTACTTTATGTAAATTAACGAAAATTTTACACATAAAAAATAGATTGTGTGTAAACAATCTATTTAGTTTCTATTCTATTAAATAGTATTTCTGCTTCATTAAGAGTAATATTTGTTTCTAGATTACCAAATTCTAAAGTGTCAAATTCTATATTTTTTGTATTTAACATTTTAAATATTCTATCACTAGTTCCAGGTATATATGCTCTTAAAAGTACAGCAGATATTCTAATACATTCAAGTAAATTATAAAGCACTGTTTTTAATCTATTAGCTTTTGTTTCATCTTTAGCAAGTACCCATGGAGTCGTATCGTCAATATATTTATTACTTCTCTTTAATAATTCAAATATGTCTTCAAGAGCTTCATTAACTTTTAATGAATTCATCTTTTCATCAACAAGTTGAGGTAAATTTTTAGCATAGTTAATTAATTCCTCATCAACTTCTTCACTAACACTAGGATTCTCAACTTTAGATTCAAAATACTTTTTACTCATCGCAATAGTTCTATTAACTAAATTACCAAGAGTGTTTACAAGATCAGCATTAGTTCTAGTTATTAATGCTTCTTCACTAAAGTTACCATCATTTCCGAAAGGAACTTCACGAAGAGCAAAATATCTAACAGCATCAACACCATAAGTATTAATATATTCTCTTGGATCTTTATAATTACCAAGTGATTTAGAAATTTTACCACCATTTATAATTAACCATCCATGACCAAATACTTGTTTTGGTAAATCTATACCAAGACTCATACACATACAAGGCCAAATAATAGTATGGAATCTTACAATTTCTTTTCCAACTAAATGTAAATCAGCTGGCCAATACTTTTTAAACATTTCACTATTTCTATCAGGATATCCAAGTGAAGTAATATAGTTAGAAAGAGCATCAACCCAAACATAAACTACATGCTTATCATCAAATGTAACTGGAATACCCCAAGTAAATGATGTTCTTGAAACACATAAATCAGCAAGTCCTGGTTTAATGAAATTATTTAACATTTCATTCTTTCTAGTAAGTGGTTGTATAAAATTAGGATTATCTTCATAGAATTTTTCTAAATCCTTTTGATATTTAGATAATTTAAAGAAATATGCTTCTTCACTTACTTCATGAACTTCTCTATGACAATCTGGACACATTCCATTTTCATCTAATTGACTTTCAGTCCAGAATGATTCACATGGTGTACAATAAAGTCCTTTATATTCACCTTTATAAATATCTCCTTTATCATACATTTCTTTAAATATAGCTTGAACTGCTTTAACATGATATTCATCAGTAGTTCTAATGAAATGATCATAAGAAATACCTAGTTTATTCCATAAATCTTTAGCATTCTCTACAATTGGATTAACATATTCAATTGGAGTAACACCAGCAGCTTCTGCTTTCTTTTCAATTTTTTGTCCATGTTCATCTGTTCCAGTTTGAAAATAAACATCATAACCTTTTAATCTTTTATAACGTGCTATTGCATCTGCAACAATAGTTGTATAACAATGACCAATATGAAAATCAGCACTTGGATAATATATTGGTGTTGTTATATAAAATTTTTCCTTTTCCATTTTTCCCTCCTAAAATAAAAAAGTCATAAACTAAGGACGACTTATGCCGCGGTACCACCTTAATTCATGACTTACCATGCTTCTTAAATTCTTAACGCGAATAACGATTTAACTCCAGAACCATTTTCAAGTATCTTCATATTAGTTTTCACCAACCACTAACTCTCTACAAATAGGATATCTATCTCTTTCCTTCTTCGTTAATTACAACTGATTTTAACACAAAATAACAAGTTTGTCTAGTATTAAATATCACTTCTACTCATTATCTCCGCAGGTGTTTTTCTAAGTGTTAATATAGTTGGAAGTAAACCTACTAATAAATTAAATAAATAAACTATAACTACTACTGTTAAAACAGTAAGACCATTCATTAAAAACTTATTTGCGTAATAAGCAACAGTTGTTAATTGATAAATAATATAAGATGAAAAGAATACTCCAGTCATACTACCTAAAGTAGTTATAGCTATTATTTCTCCAGTAAACATTTTATAAATATCTAATTTTTTCATACCTATAGCTCTATAAATTCCAACTTCTTTAATTCTAGATAAGAAAGAAGATCTCATCATTAAATATATTTCAATCAA
>CAVIUL010000016.1:6390-20597 GCA_963645885.1 bacterium
CTATTTCTTGATTTAATTTATATGAATCCTTATAAAAATTATTTACTATAACTTCATAATCATTTAATGGAAGTTTTCCTTCTTTTATAGTTATTTCATTTTTATAAATATTGTAATCATACATTAAATTTTCAGCTATTTTATCATCAATCATATAATCATCATAATAATCACTTGTTTCAGCTACATTATTAGTGTTATAAAGTATATTAATAAATTCACTTTCATTAGTATAAATTGATGGACTTCCAGAGTCAACTACACCAACTATTTTATAATTTTCTAATACTCCAACTGATAAAGCTCTATCAAATAATTTTTCAGGAGTATTAATACCTAACATAGAAGCAAAAGGATTACTATGATAATTATCAAATACTAACTTATCAATAACTATTTCATTAGATTTATTAGGCATTCTACCAATTATAATATCATTATCACTAATCATATTTAAACTTGTTAAAGAACCATATATTAAATCTTTATAATTAAGTGTTTGATAATAATCATCATATTCTATATAAAATGAAACTAAACTATTACCTGGTAATATATAATTAATATTATCATTCTTTTCATATTCTAAGAAATTATTAACATCTATTTTTTTAGAATCAATTACTAAATAATTTTTATTAATTGTAACAAACTTACTATCATCTATATTATAAATACCATATAAAGAAGATACAGAATATGTTATAAAAATACCTGATAAGAAGAAACCAACTAATAATAATTTTTTTATTGGTGAATAATTCATTACTTTTTTAAATCCATTTTTAATTAGTGTAACTGGATTAAATATAGAAGAATATTTTTTCTTAATATCTTTATTTATTATTTTATCAAAATCAAATTTATACTCTTGGTATATATTTTTAGATATTTTTTTGTAATGATCATCGACTAATTCTATACTTGAATTATTATCAATAACCTCTACTTTATTTGTACTTTGTATATAAATATTACCATTTTTAACAATTAATTTTATATCAAGTTTTTCTTTAGAGTCACTATAAAAATTAACTTTTAAATTATCATTATCTATAATCTCATGATTTTCTAAATCTTTAAGATAAATTTTATTTTCTAATCTATAATCTAAGTCATTATCATGATTATTAAGTATGTCTTCTATTATTTTTCCATCTTCTATTTTTAAAATTCTATCTGCATAAAAGTCAGCAAGTTCTGTTTCATGAGTAACTAAAATTACAAGTCTATCTTTAGATATAGCTTTAATTATATTCATTATTTCTATAGTATTTTTAGAATCTAAATTACCTGTTGGTTCATCAGCAATTATTATACTAGGATCTTTAACAATAGCTCTAGCAATACCTACTCTTTGTCTTTCTCCTCCAGATAACATATTAGCATATCTATTTCTATATCTATACATTCCAACTTTTTCTAAAACATAGTTAACTCTCTTTGTTATTTCATCTTTATCTTTTATACCATTAATTTTTAAGACTAATGCAACATTTTCAAAAACAGTCATATTATCAACAAGATAATAATCTTGAAATATATAACCTATATTTATATTTCTAATTTTATCAACACTAGAAGCACTTCTTTTAGATATCTTTTCGCCATTAATATATATTTTTCCACTATCAATTTTATCAAGTCCACCAATAGCATTTAATAAAGTTGTTTTTCCACAACCAGAAGGTCCAAGTAAAGCAACCATTCCCTTATCTTCTAAAGTAAGAGATGTATTATTAATAACATGTATTTGATTCTTCTTGTGTTTATAGAAAAACTTATTAACATTTTCTAATTTTATCATACTACACCTCTTCTCTATAACTATTCATAGCAGAATCATTAAATAACTTTCTTGAGTATCTCATCGCAATAAATAATGACATAACAATAATAACAATATACATAATTATATAATTACTATAATTCATAAATGTAGATAATTCATTTAATAATTCATTATTTATAAGAGAAGATTTAACGAGTAATAGAAATATCATAAAAATAAAATATGATAAATTTGCCAGTGTTAAAAGTTCTATATTTAATAGTGATTTAGTACATTTATAAGAAGAGCCAAGTATTCTAAGAGTTGAATAATAAATATTTCTTGATTTAAACACTAACTTAATAATGAAATATGATATAAAGAATAATGTAATAAATAAAATTGTTAAAACTAACATTCTAGCTATTTTTAAACCTGCAGAGCCATCCGACATAGTATTAACTAGTACATCAGGTATATACAAAGTTGTATATCCTAAATCATTTAATGACTTAACAGTATTTCTAACATCTTTAACATCTTTTATAAAAACACTACTTTGATAATAACCTTTATCAAACAAACTATAATAATCTTTTTCATTTATGAAAATTGCTTCATTATATTTGTTATAGTTATAACCTGTTAAACTTTCAAAAGTTTTAGAATTATAATTGTCATAAACAGTAAATTCTTTATCAAAATTAAAATACAAATTATCAACATTTACTTTTACTTTACTATTTTTACAATCAAAATCTTTACATTGTATTTTCCATTCTTCTGGTATAACTATTTTACCTGAATCAACTTTCTTGCTAGGAAGTATCTCACCAGAAATAGTATCATAATAAGAATTTCCGGATAATTCACCAAACTTATAATGTAAACTACTATAACTTCTATTAATTTGATCGCTTAATTCTTTATGTAAATTATCAGTAACATAAAATATAGCATCAGAATTCAAAGATGTACTACTTTTTATCTTTTTTATACCAACAATTTTTAAATTATTAATTTCTTTTCCATTTATATCAATAGAAAAAGTACTATCAAAAAATCTACTTCTATCAGTTTCATCATAAATAGCGTAATCACTTGTTAATGCAACAACTATTTCATTATCATTAGATGGAAGTCTTCCATAATCCAATCCTTCAATTTCACTAATATTTGACACAGTTCCTGAAAAATACAAATAGTTTCCATTATTAATATAAACACCTTGATCTAATAATAAATCATTTTTAACAATATTGTCGACATTACTAAGTTCATATATTTTTTTATAATCTTCTTCACTTATATTAGATTTATCATTCTTCTTAATTATTATTCTTTTATCACTTATATTCTTAAAAAAAGAACTAGCTCCATCAATTGATAATTGATACTCTAATTTTTCAAATGCTGAATATGCAGAAAAAATAGATAAAACCATAAAGAAATACACTGCAGTAATTAAAAAGAATTTTGAAGGAATATTAAAAGCATTACGAACTCCTAAACAAATTTTATTAAACCAAGTAATATCACTAAATTTATTTTCTAGAACTTTATCTACTTTTTCATAATTTTTAATTTTTTTATCTTCTAATACCTTACCATCATGCATAGTTATCTTTCTAGTAGCATATTTTTCTATTTGATCATAATTATGAGTAACTATAATAACTAATTTATCTTTAGAAATTTCATACAAAAGTTTTAAAACACTTTCACTGGATTTCTTATCTAAATTTCCAGTTGGTTCATCAGCAAGTATAATTGGAGTATTCATAGCAAGTGCTCTTGCTATCGCAACTCTTTGTTTTTGCCCACCAGATAACTTCGAAACTTTTTTATTTCTATATTTATATAAATCAACTTTTTTTATCAAAGAAATTATTTCATCTTTTATCTCACTTTTCTTTTTACCATTTAATAAAAGAACTAACTCTATATTTTGATAAACTGTGTAACTGTTAACTAAATTAAAATTTTGAAATATATTACCAACATATTTTCTTCTATATATTTCATAATCTTTTTCTGTGTAATGACTAGTTTCTTCACCATTAATGTACATTTCCCCTTCTTCATAAGAATCAAGACCACTTATTACATTTAATAGTGTACTCTTACCACTACCACTTTCTCCAGTAATTGCAACGAACTCACCTAAATTAAATTTTAAAGAGACTCGTGAAAAACCTGTTGATACCATTCCATTACTAGAATAAAATTTTGATACATTTTTTAATTCTAACATATATTCTCCTTTAAAACTGACAATATAAAAACTCTTTACTATATAAAAATATTATAACAAAAAAATATAGATATTAATATATCTATATCACTAATCTTTCTCTTTCTTTAATTAAAGAAGAATCTAATGTATTAACATCATTTTTTAATCTTTCATTTAAGTCATCATATTCTTTTGTAATGTATCTTAATAACTCTTCTATTTTACATGCATCATTAACATAACCATTAATAACAGAATGTAATGAATTTATATAACTTCTATATTGAAAGCTACCAGGACAAGATAATGAACTCGAACTAGCTTTAGCTTTCTCAAAGTTAGAAATAACATCGTTGATATCAGTTTGACAATAAGAATTAATGCCACCTTTTACATATTCAATTTTTGACACTTTACACCTCATTGAGCTTCCTTTCTAATAACTGTGCTAATAGTACTTTCTATATCTTCTACATCTTTATTTAGTTTTTCTCCATATTCTCTAATTCTATCTCCAAAGTTGATAAAATCATCTTTTTCTAAAGCAACTAAATCAAAAAATTTATCAGATTGATTTCCAACCCATTCCTTAGTATCATAAGGAACAGCAGCAAACATATTAAACAATTTATTTATCTCTGAATTATAATCATTAGCTAAAGTTATAATAGAGTCAGCAATATTTTTAATTCGCTTTGTTTCAGCATATTCAATTGCAGCCATAAATCCTCCCATTTAAATATATAATTACTTAGATTTAGCTTTAGAAGCTTCTTCTTGTCTACGTCTTTCAGCTTCAGCCTCCAACTCAGCAATTCTTCTATATAAAGCTCTTATTGCTGAAGATATAGCAGGTAAAATAGTGTTTTTTAAATAATTAGAAGTTTTATTAACATCAACAGACAAATTATTTGTCATATCATAAACAGGCGTAATATCACTATTAACTAAGTAATTTTCTTGAAGACTTTTTTTTAAGTTTCCAAAATTCTTTTCGTTACTATTTAATAGAGATACTAAACTCGAAATAGAACTAGATAATGCTTCATACTTTCTAATTTCAGCATAACAGCCCGAAATCGTTGATGGCATATAAAACTCCTCCTTTATTTAAAAAATTAATCTAATTTAACTTTTTGAGCTTCAGAACGAATATTAGCAGCATCTGCTTGTACGTCTTGAGCAATGCTTTGTGCAGCTTGTCTATAATTTTGGAATGCAGTATCTGCTTCAGCAATATTTCTTCTCATTGTTGAAACATAAGCAACTAAAATTTCTTTTACTGCAACTACAAAATCATTAGCAGCATCTTGAATTGCACCTTTGTATGCAACTTCTAAATGACCTTGTTGATTAAATCCATCGATAATTGCATCTACTTCATCACAATATTGTATGATAGCTTGTTTTAATGATTCGAAATTATTTTCATCGATACCAGCAAAACCACCATCCCATAAATTTGATAATTTTGTTCCTACTGATCCTACTATATTTTCAAGAGCACCTTTAGCTCCTGTAAAAATAGATGTAATATCATTTTTAGCACCAGATACAAAATTTCCTACAGCACTTTGAATTGACATAACTACTATCCCCTTCCTTGAACAAGATTTTGATCTACTTCATCCATCTTGTTTACAATTTGATTTAATTCTGTTTCTAATATTTTGTGAGTTTCCTCTAATGATTGACAAATAGTTTCAACATCATAATCCATATTTTTTTTGAATTGTTCAGCTGATTGTCCAACCCATACTGAATCAACAGTACTAAAAAGTGTTGAAAGACTAGTTTTTAATTTGTTTTCAGATGCAACGATTACATCAGTATTTAAACTATTGATAGCAGCTGTAACATTATTAGCATCATAACCTAAAGTAGCCTTTTCGATATTTAAAGCCATTTAAAGCACCTCCTTATACTCAATTACTTTCGCTTTTGACTTTCTATCCTCGGTAAAGTTTTCAATCATAGATGATACTTCATCTAAACCTTCTTTCATCTTATCAACAAGTCTAAATAAATCATCAGAATATGAAATAATATTTGCTTTAATTAATTCATAGTTTTTTCTAAATGCTTCATATGATCTACAAAACTCATCAGAAGAAGAAGACTTATAATAATCAGGTAATTCATTCATCTTAGCATCAATTGAATCAAAAATATCAGAAATTCTTTCACTGCTTTTTAGAATTTCAACACCAAGAGTACGAATATCATTTTCATTAACACCACCTAAAAAATCAGTATTCATCTTACCTCCAACTTAACCTGAGTATATATCCTCTATACTCTAAATTAAATATATATTTTATTTAAAAATTAATCAACAAAAGAAGAAAAATATTGACAAAAAATTTACAAAAAAAAGATGTTATTTAAACATCTTTTAAAACATAACCAATTCAGTACCATTCCTTATATTTGTGTTTCTAACAAGTTCATTATATTCATATAAAGTATTATCTCTTCTATTCATAAGTTGTAATCCTTCTTTTACAGGATAAATATTCAATGTAATATCATTTACAACTTTATTCATAAGTTCAATTACTTGTCCTACAGTTCTATTAACAGGGATATACATTTCAAAGCTTTGCTCTAATTCTGGCAAAAATAATTTTATTAATATTTTATATTCCATTACTCTTCACCATCCAACATAGTTTTTACAACTGTATAATTTGAATCTTTAATACTATAAGCAAGTCCCTCATAAGAATATTTTTTATCATCTTGAGTAACTGTATTACAAGAGAATATACTTTGAGAACTAAATCCAGTACCAAGCCAAATACCATTTGTAGTATTAACACTTGAGAACCAAGACTCTAATTTTAAAGTTCTAATCTTATCATAATCATCCATAAGAATAAATACACATTTTTTAGAATTAATAATTTTGCTAAACATATTATTAGCAACTTCTACTCCACCTTTAGATAGTTTCTTTTTATATTGACCCGCACCAATAATAATATTAACAGCAAAGTCTTGAGAATCAGTTCTATTTAAAACATCATTTTCTAAAGCACCAAACACATTATTATAATCATCATTAAATAATTTTATATCAAGTATTTGCTTTTTAAATATTCCAAGTAAATCAACAACTCTAACTTTAACATTAGGATGTTTTCCAATTATATTAACTAAACCATATATAAATTTTTCACTATCTTTAATATCTTTTGCAGTTATCAAGTTAATTTTATTATCAAGTAAATTATATTTAGCAATGTCTTTTTCATAGAAATTAAATCCTATTGGTACAGCAGATAAATCAGTAACATATTTAACTAAGTCATCACTTATAACTGTTTCAGGTATTTTAGCAAGCTGTTTAGCTTTTACTTTATAGTAATCAACTAATTGATTTGCTGTATTTTTAATATATTCATATAAATTTTCTTCAGGTGCAATAAATGCAGTTTGGAATTCACAATAACTATCTTCATCAATACCAGTTTTACAAATTCCTCTACCAAATACTCTAGTAGGTAATAAATCTTTTCTACAATTCGTTGTAGCTCTATATAATGATTCATCTTGCATTTGTAACATAATAACATGATTAAAGTATTGTAATTGTCTAGATCTAAGTACAGTATTAGTAGAAGAACTAACTATTATAATAATTCCATATCTAGGTGCATCTCTAAATAATGATATAAATACATCAGCAGCTTTAGGAACTAATTCTAAAAGAACATCATAAGAATTAATTGTAAATACTATTAAAGGTAATTTTTTACCACTCATTTTATTATAGTATTCATATGAACCGTTATAATCAGAAAATAATTCTTTTCTTTCTTCTAATTCACCGTTAATAAGTTCTAATAAATCTGCAAAACGATCAAGTTCACTTTGAAAAATAACTTCTCCAACATGAGGAAACTTTGCGAATTTCTTTAATGTTTCAGCACCAAAATCAACAATATAATGATTAATTTCTTGTGGTGTATGTTCTATCATACTAGACCATAAAATCGTCGAGATTAGGTTCTCTTTTCCACTACCAGTTTGACCAATAATAGCAATATTACCCTTTTCTAAATCAATACTTAATAAACCTTGCTCTTGTTTTCTTGGCTCATCATATTCACCAATAGGAACATCAAAATTATAACTTTCTGGTTTATGATTATATTTCTTTACTAATTCACTTAAATAACTTACCTCTTTTACATTAGGTAACCATAATTTTCTACCAGAATAATTTTCTTTTTTTGCAAGACCATCAATATATTGAACTATATTTATTAATTGTTCACCCTTATTTTCTTTTTGAACATTTACGTCAATATCATCATAAACATTAATAGTTCTACCAATATTATCTATATATTGAACTGACTGATCAATCTTCTTCTTTAAAACATCACTTGGATAATATTTAGCACCCGCCCAAGCAGATTGCCCTAAATTATAATAATCATCATTACCAACTTCTAAGTAAAAGGCTCCTGTTTGTTTTAAGAAAGCAGCATCAGGTTTTTTCAATATTTCATTAGAGTCACCTTTATCTTGAACTTTCAAACAAACTTTAAATTTAGAGTTAGACCAAATTTGATCATTAACAACACCACTAGGTTTTTGTGTAGCCAAAATTAAATGTACTCCAAGACTACGTCCTATACGAGATATAGAAATTAATTGTTCCATAAATTCAGGCTGTTGTTGCTTAAGTTCAGCAAACTCATCACAAATAATTAAAAGATGACTTAAAGGTTCACTAAGCATTCCTTTTCTATAGAATTGTTGATACTTATATATGTTCATTGAACCTTCTTTTAATTTTTCACGAGCATCATTAAATATAGATTGTCTTCTTTTTAATTCAGATTCTAAAGATGCAATAGCTCTATTTATAGCAGATTTATCTAAGTTAGTTATAGTTCCTGCTAAATGAGGTAATTTTATACCCATTTCAGAATTTTCAAAGCTTAGCGCTAAACCTCCACCTTTATAATCTATTAACACAAATTGAACTTCATCCGGATGGAAATTAACAGCTAATGATAGTATATACGTTACAATCCATTCAGATTTACCACTACCAGTTGTACCAGCAACTAATCCATGAGGACCATATGCTTTTTCATGAATATCCATTTTAAATAATTCACCATTTTGATCAACACCTATAGGTACAGATAAACTATTAACTGGATTATTATTAACCCATTTTTCAGATATATTTAATTGTTCAACTTTACCAACACCATACATTTCTAAAAATGAAAGTGATGTAGGAAGTTCATACTTAGCCTTTTCAACATTAATTGGAACATTAGCTAATTTTTGAGCACATTCATAAACATCGATATCTTTGTCAATTTCAGCTGTGAATTGCTTTTGATTATCCTCAGATAATTCATTAGTTACAAGACCAGATTGAGGTTCATCAATATTAATAAATGTAGATGTCTCACTTGGTAACGTAGATAATCTATCATTAAACATCAACATAGAAAAACCTAAATTCTTCTTATATTTTAATATTTTTTTAATTAATGAAACATTTCTTATAGAATTTATATCATCTGTAAAAATTAGATAATAAGGTTTATAGTTCTTATATAATTCTTCAGGAGTTTCTTCTCTACCATCTTCATCTATTTGAACTTCTTCATCATTTGAAACTCTAGCGTCAAATATTTTCTCTAAATCGACAGTTACAGTATTTAACTCATCTAAATTAGTAGTAAAATATCGAATTGTTTTTTGATTATCCCAACAATGAGGTAAAATTTTCAAATAATCCCATTTATTTTCATTTTTAGTATAAACAATTATCTTTAAATCTGTATATGCATGAAATGTCATTATCTGTAAAAAAACTCCATCAATAAATTGTTTCACAAGAGCTGGATTTCCAACTATACCAGTTATATTATTTTCTACAAGATTTACTGTTAGTGGAGCACCTTTAATCATTAAAGAATCAGATACAACATTCTTAAGTTCACTAAATAAATTGTCTTCTTCTTCCATAGAAAATTGTTCTCTAGGAATAGCAATCTTAATTTTAGTTTTAACATTTCCAATACCAAGTCTAATAAGTAAAAAATCACTATTTTCAATATTTCTTTGCCATAATGTGCGAGGCTTTGTATCAATAATCAATTTACAATTTTCAAGAGAAGTAGCATTTTCCATTATTACTTGTCTTTGCTTATTCTTAATTAGTTCGATTTCATGTCTTTTCTTTTCTAAATATTGTTTATATTTTTCTTGGCGTTTCTTTTCTTTCTTTTTAATTGATCTTTTATTAAACAAACTAGTCATAGCTGGCCAAAAAAGTGCACCAATAATCATAACTGATATAGTAATAACAGACATAATAAACCTAGACTTAGTAGCAGTACCTTCAAGATATGCTGTTACATAACTAACTAAAGATATAATTGATGTACAAAGCATTGTTAATCTTGGACCAACTGATAATATCATAGGTGTATCATTAGGTACAATTGGTTCAGGAGGTTCATCTATATAAACTTGCTCTTCCTCCATAATTGAATTAAATCTTGGAGACTTAAAATAATAATCATCCTTACTAAACAAAGGAATATCATCATCAGTAACTATTTTTCCATTAAAATATGGTAAACTACTAAAAAGTTTAACAACAAACTTATCCTGTTGCATAGATAAATTAAAAGCATTATTTACAATCATATATTTATCTAAAAAGATAATTTTTAAACCATAGAAAAATAAAAAATCACCATTAAATAAAGTCTTCTTCTTAATTCTTTCATCTGAAATAAAAACATTATCACATTCAGTTTCTAAATTCCATTTTCCATCTTTATATTCAAAATTAATTACATTATCTTTTACATCATCTATATTATAATTAATATCACAATTTGATTTTCCTAAACTAAACTTTTCAGTTCTAATTTCATATCTCTTTAAATCTTCATCATAAGTAGGTAAAACATATACATGTATAATGTTATTTTCATTATTAGAATCTAATAATTTAAATGACGAATAATTAGAAATATCAGGAATAGAATTCCCATCAAAAGAAATATTATCTGCAAGTTTCAAAATCCATTTACCATCAAATTCCTCAACATTTCCTAAAAAGGTTCTATCATTCAAATATAATGGATAAACACCATTAACTTTAACAGGTAAATTTACCTTATTAAAATATATATCATTAAACAAATATACTATCACATTTACACCTACTCTATTCATAATAAAGTATACATTAGGATAAAATCAATGTCAATTAAAAACACCAATATTGATATCTTAAAAATTATAAATTATAATAATATTGAAAGTAGGAGAAAACATGAAAGAATATAGAGAATTAGTAAGATTAAAATTTAATGGAAAAAGATACATAATGTATATTGACGATCAAAATAAATACTTTTTTCTTGAATTAAAAGATAATAACCAACTTTCATATATTCCACTACCAATATATAAAGAATTATGTAATGCATTTTGCAAAACACCACATATACTAAATATTCAAAAAGATAAAAAAGAAAAGAAAAAATTAAGATTAATACCAAAAATTTTAATAGGAACATTAGCAGTACCACTAACACTTACATCATATTTATTTTTGCAAGCAACAGTTCAAGAGATTGGCCATCATATAAATCCAAGCGCACCATCACAAAGCTATAGTGAAGTTGAAAATTATGGTGAAAATAGTTCATCAATAATTAATCATATATCTTTTGAAGTAGAAGATTCACCGGAAGAATTTGAAGTTGATACATACTTGGAAAATAAATACTCACAATATATTTATGTTTATGATAATGAATATTTAGATAAAGTTTTAAACTATTCAAGTGTAAGTGCTGAAGAAATGCACAATGTAGTTGATCATAATAGTAAAATAACACCAAGATATAAAGAAATTATTAACAAATTCATTGATGATCTATATGAAAAACAACCAGACGCTGAAAAAAGAATATTATACGAAAATTTAAAAACTTTAGAGGTTGTAGAATGTACAAAAAATGAACTCGCACTAGAGAGTTTATCAATGGATTCATACGGTTGCTATATAAGAACTCAAAATAAAATATATGTACTAAAAGATAATGAATATAAAGAAGGAACTTGGGAATATCAAGTAATTTATCATGAACTATGTCATGCAGCTAGAACAGGTTTCTGGGACTCAGATAAAAAACAAATTAGAGTTCAATGCGAAGGATTAAATTTTTATACAACAACTTCAGCAGAAGCACTCAACTCAATTTTTGCTGTTAGTTTATTTGACTATGATGAAAAAGATATAGCATATCAATTACAAAGTAATTATTTTAGTGTAATTCTAGATTGTATGGATAACTACAAAATTTCAGATTACATGAATCATAGTTTAGGATATTTTGTAAAAAAATTAGATGAACATAATGGAGACAACAATTATGCTGCTTCTATACTTCAATTAATGGAGGTACAATTCAACGACTATCATAGCGATAAAATAGAAATTGAAGAAAGTGAATATTACCCTATATATGATTACATTTCATCAATGTATTTACAAAAATATATAACACCAGATATGAGTTATGATGAATGCAAAGAAGCAACGGAAAGATTAGTAAAAACAATAACATTTGATGTTCCAGAAGAATATCATATAGATAAAAATAGATTTTATGAAAATGCAGATGAATACTGTAAACAAATTGGCATAGAAATACCAAAATTATCAAGATAAAACACTGAATTAATCAGTGTTTTAATTTTTATCTCCGTTACCTGTCAAAGTAACAGTTAAAGTTTTTTCATTACCATTTCTTTCTATTGTAATTTTAATCTTATCACCAATATTATATTTATATAATTGATATCTAAAATATGAAGTATTAGTTATCTCAGCATCGTTTACTTTTAAGATTTTATCACCAGACTTTATACCTGCCTTATCTGCTGCACCATTTTTTTCAACAGACTCTACATAAACTCCACTATTATTATTAAAATAACTATTACTATCATAAATACTAACACCTAAATATGGTCTATTGATTTTTTTACCACTTATTATTGTTTCAGCATTCTTAACGGCATCTTCTATAGGTATTGCAAAACCCATACCTTCAATTTGTGAACTAGCAAGTTTCATATTAGTAATACCAATTACTTCACCATTAGAGTTACATAATGGACCACCACTATTACCAGAGTTAATAGCAGTATCTGTTTGTAAAACACTCATAACATAATCATCAGATTGAACTAATCTATCTTTTCCACTTAATATACCTCTAGTAACGCTCCAAGAATAAACACTTGAATCAACAGGAGTTCCAACAGCAAATGTAGTATCACCAACTCTCATATCATTACTACTACCAATTTCTGCAGTAGCAAGAACTAATGACTTATCAACAGCTAAAACCGCAATATCAGAATACTCATCATAACCTACAACAGTAACTTTTTCTTCCTTATTATTAGTGAAAACAACAGAAACTTCACTTCCACCATTAATAACATGATAGTTAGTTAAAATATAACCGTACTTGTCATCTGTTTTAAATACAAAACCACTACCAGTAGAATATAATTGATTTCTAGCATAATTTTTTACAGTAACAACAGAATCATAAACCTTTTCAACAGCATCAGCAATTCCAGTATCAGTAACAGTTACATCCTTAATAGTTTTTGTAGTTTCAACTACTAAATGTTTTAAGTAAAGCTCATAAAAGCCACCAAATAAGCACAAGCATACACAAAAAGTTAAGATAACATAAACAATACCATTCGTTGATTTATTTACATTAAAAGTCTTATTTTCAGGCTTAGAATGAGTCTCAGTATGTTCAGCATCAATTACTTTAACATTTTTCTTTTTATCATTCATAATTTCACCTCAATATAAATATTAGTACTCTTATGTTAATATTTTGTGAAAAATTTATATAAAATATTAGAAAAAAGCAAAATAAAAAAACCATAAAGGCTAGTTTATATATATGGGGCGCAATGTGGGAATCGAACCCACGCATAACGGGACCACAATCCGCCGTGTTAACCACTTCACCAATTGCGCCATAGCAACATGTATTATATCAAAGAAAAACAATAAATGCAATAGAAGAAACAAAAAAATGAGCAAAAAAAAATTGGCAACTTGCTATCTTCGCTTACACTATTTTCGCCGTTAAAGTGCTT
>CAVIUL010000017.1:0-19180 GCA_963645885.1 bacterium
ATACTATATTGAGGGTGTTTATGAAAAAGAAAAAAGATATTAAAAAGAAGATTAAAAACAACAAGAAAAATAATATTTTAAATAATATATGTTTAATTATTATAATTTTATTCTTTCTAGGTATAGTAACTGTATCTGGATTCTTTTGTTATATATATATGAGTGCCCCTGAGTTTAAAGGTGAATTACTTTATAAAAAAGAATCATCTAATATATATGACTCTAAAGGGGACTTAATAGCTAGTATTGGTACTGAGAAAAGACAGATTGTTACTTATGAAGAATTACCTCAAGTATTGATTGATGCGATTGTTGCGACTGAGGACTCAAGATTTTTTGAGCATGATGGATTTGATATATATAGATTTATGAAAGCTGGCGTTGGTTTTCTTAAAGGAGAAGATGCAGGAGGAGCTTCTACTCTGACTATGCAGTTATCTAAAAATACTTATACTAGTACTAATGCTAAGGGATTTGATGGAATAGTACGTAAGTTTACTGATATTTATATGTCAATATTTAAAATTGAAAAAGATTATTCTAAAGAACAAATTATAGAGTTTTATGTTAATGCTCCATATTTGGGTGCTGGTAGTTATGGAGTTCAAATGGCTTCTAGAACTTATTTTGATAAAGATATAACTGATATAAATTTAGTTGAAGCTGCTATGATAGCTGGTTTATTCCAAGCACCTGGTGAATATGATCCTTATGTTAATCCAGATAAAACTAATGAAAGAAAAAATGAAGTTATTAATTTAATGTTAAGACATGGTTATATTACTGAAAATGAAGCTGATAAAGCAAAGAGAATACATGTTGAAAATATCATTAAAAAACAAAAAACTACAATTAATAAATATCAAGGATTTATAGATACAGTTATACAAGAAATTATTGATAAAACTGGAGAAAATCCTTATGAAGTGTCAATGGATATTTATACAACTATGGTTAAAAGTAAACAAGATGTTATAAATAATTTTTATAATAAACATAAATTTAAAGATAATAAAGTTCAGGTTGGTATAGGCATTATTGATAATGATACAGGTGCGATTATAGCTGTTGGTGCTGGACGTAATAAGAATAGTGAACGTTCACTAAATTATGCTACTCAAATAAAGAGACATCCAGGAAGTACTGCTAAACCATTATTTGATTATGGACCTGGTATTGAATATAAAAATTGGTCTACATATACTCCTTTTGTTGATAAACCTGTTAGTTATACTAATGGTGGAGTTATGAGAAATGTTGATGGCAAATACAAAGGATTTATGACAATGGAACAATGTTTAGTTCGTTCTAGAAATACTTGTGCTTTACAAGCATTTCAAAAAATTAGTAATTCTAAGATTGATAAATTTGTTACTTCTCTTGGAATAACTCCTGAATATTTAGGAAATTCTCATTATATTAATGAAGCACATTCAATTGGTGGATTTACTGGAGTATCTCCTGTTCAATTAGCTTCTGCATATTCTTCTTTCGGTAACGGAGGATATCATACTGAAGCTCATAGTGTTAATAAGATTATATATAAAAATGGAAATGATGATGAAATTGTAGAATTTAATTATCCTAAAAAACGTGTAATGAAAGATACAACTGCTTATATGATAAGTTATATGCTTAAGAAAGTTACAAGTTCACGTGTTAAAGTTAAAGGCAGTGAAATATCAACTAAAACAGGAACTAGTAGTTATGATAGTGCTAGACTTAAGAGTTTAGGACTTAGTACTAATGTTATACAAGATGCTTGGACTGTAACATTTAGTAAAAATTATAGCGTAGCTATTTGGTATGGATATGATAAATTAACTAAAAAAACTTATAATACTTCTTCTCATGCATGGAGTGAAAGAACTAAAATACAAGCTGAGATTGTTAATAAAATTATGGAAAAAAATGTTAAATTTGATAGACCTAGTGGAATAGTTGCATCTAGAGTTGTTGTTGGTACTAATCCTCCAAGGTTACCTAATGCTTCTACTCCATCTTCTAAAGTTCAAACACATTTATTTATTAAAGGTACTCAACCAACTAAAACAGTTTCAACTCCACAAAAAACTCAAGATAATAGTGAAAATAGTACTACAAGTTTACCTCAAGTATTAGAACCTTAATTTAATAAGGTTCTTTTTTATACATAAATGTTTATTATTATATATAAAAATATAGCAATTTTAACAAATTGCTATATAATCTCTTATTTTACCTTCAAATATTTTATTAAAACTTTTATTTTCTATTAGTTCTTCTGGTTTAAATAATGTTTTTTTATTATCTAGTACTTTTACTTTATTATTTGATAGAACTTCATATACAAATTCTGAACAATAGTATTTCTTTCTATGAAGTTTTATCCTAAAGTGAGCTAGTAATAATCCTGTTATATTGTATCCTTTATTATCTAAATATATTTCTTTTATTTTTTCTTTTATTTTATTATATTGATAGTCAGTTACATTTATTTCATAGATAGCTACTAAAGCATTTTTGTTTCTACTAAAAAGTCCTTTTCTTAAATCTTCTTTTAAGAATATTCCATAAAATGGAAAGTATATGTATTTTCTTCCAAAAGAATACATTTTATCACATTTAGGATCTAGTGATAGAGATGCATGACTATATTTATCTTTTGTAATACTTTTTATTATTCTTGCAAGAGTTGTGTACGTTTGAGTTAAAACTATATATACTTTTTTATTATTCATTTTCTACTACTTTCTTATATTCATTTGGTATATCAAGTTTAATATCTATATGTTCTTTAGTAATTGGATGATTAAATTCAAGTTCATTTGCAAGTAACATCATCTTTCTATAACCATCTTTTTTACCATATTTTCTATCACCAAGTATTGGTGTTTTATTATCAGCCATATGTACTCTTATTTGATTTTTTCTACCTGTTTTAATTTCTATTTCTACTAAAGAGTATTGTTTATTATGTTTTAATCTTTTATATATAGTTTCAGCGTATTTCCCGCTTTTGTCATTAGTACTATAGGTAAGAAGTGTCTTTGTTTCTTTTAAATAAGATTTTATTACACCCTCTTCAGATATAATTCCATGTACTAAAGCTATATATTTACGTTTTACATTATTCCAATTATCTTGTAGAGTTTCTTTTACTCTTTCATTTTTAGCAAACATTACTAAACCGCTAGTATCTTTATCAAGTCTATGTACCACAAAAACTTTTTGATTTTTCTTATGTAAATAATCATAAACTTCATTATATAAACTCTTACTATATTTTTCACTATTAATAGTTGGAATATTTCCATCTTTATAAACTATTAATAAGTTCTTATCTTCAAATAATATTTTTAACTTCTTCATACTACTCCTACTAATGAATAAAATGTCCGATTAATATAATTATAATTCCAAGAATTATACCTATTTGTAATTCTCTTTTTTTAATATGTTCTTTAACTTCACATAAAAGTTCAAACATAGATATATATATTAACATACCTAAAGTTAGAGAAATAAGTACACCTGTTACAGCATTATTAAGTGTAATATTAAATATTTTTATTAGAATTATGCCTATTACACTTGAAAATACTAAACTACCAAGCAAAAATACTTTTTCTTTTTTATTTCTAACTAATGATGATATTTGTATACCTAAAGGAATATTATGAAAAGATACTCCTAGTGCTGTAAAGAATCCTAAACTTAAATTATTTATTGATGTTGTGTATATTGCTGTTCCTTCAATAATATTATGTAAGAATAAAGCTAGTGCTGAAATTAGTCCAATATGTTCCATATGATTTTTTTTGTTAGTTCCATGTTCATGATTTGGAATAAATATATCTAAAAGTTTTAATGCAGCAATACCTACTACTATACAAAGTATAATTAATGTTTTATTTTCTAACAATTCTAAACACTCCGGTAACAAGTCAAAAAATACCAATCCTAAAATTATAGTAAATGAGAAACCTACTGAAAAAGTAACTAATTTTTTCTCATCTTTTATAAATTTTGTGATTAGGTAGCCTATTAAAAAAGATATACCAGATAATAATGTTATAATTATTGCTTTAAATTCCATAATTTTTCACCAACGATATTATAACACGTTTTATACTATCTTCAAAAGATAATCTAAAATTAAGCAAACTAATACAAAAATTATTAAATATATATAAGACTTTTTAGTTATTTCTATTCTTTTTCTATCTTTAGATTTTATTTTCTTACTATCATAGTCTCCTGTTTCTACTATTTTAAGTCCTATTGTTTTATACTTAGTTAAATCTTTTTTAGAAATTAAATAATATGCATCAGGATCATCAAATTCAGCAAACATAACATCTTTAGGCATTTTAGCAATTTGAATAGTCATTATTAAATCAAATATTGCTCCTATCATGTTTAATATTGATAAGAATCCTAAGAATGGTAAATTAAATATTTTAGCTATTACAAGAGTTATAACACCTATTATTGTAAATGGTGACATTAATGAAATTAATATTGTTTTTTTGTGTACTTTCTGACTACATTGACAATAGAATATTCCTTTTTCAAGACAAACGCCTAAGTATAAATTTTTTATATTGACTTCTTTATTAATTAAATATCCAAAGAAGTGTATCATTTCATGAAGTATAAACCATAATAATAAAATTGGCATTTTTGCATAAGTAATAATTTCATAAAAGTTTGGAAATAACAAATAATAAATTATAAATAATGGGATTGCCATTAAGAATGATAAAGCATTACCTACTCCTATATCCATTTTATACTTGTAATATTTCATATAATCACATCCTATTTATATAATAACATACTTTTTGTGATAAAATATAGTCAGGTGATTTTATGAGCAAAATTTTAGAAAATAAATGTAAAGAAGAATTAAAGAATGTAGATGAGAGTCATAAGAGATTATTGCTTCATAGTTGCTGTGCTCCTTGTAGTTCTCATGTAATAACATATTTAGCTCCATATTTTGATATAACTATTCTTTATTATAATCCTAATATTGCTCCTGAAGATGAGTATTTAAAACGTAAAAATGAACAAATTAAATTACTTAGTATGCTAGAAACTCCTAATAAATTAGATTTCATTGATTGCGATTATGATAATGAAAAATATAATAAGTTAGTTAAAGGATATGAAATGTGTCCTGAAAAGGGAGAGAGATGTACTATATGTTTTAATCTTAGAATTGAGAAAACTGCTAAAGTAGCTAAAGAAAATAATTATGATTACTTTTGTACTACTTTGTCAGTAAGTCCATATAAAAATGCTGAACTTATTAATAAGATTGGTGAAGATATGGAAAAGAAATATGATGTTAAATGGTTACATTCTGACTTTAAAAAAGAAAATGGATATAAACATTCTATAGAGCTTTCTCATAAATATGGTCTTTATCGTCAAGACTATTGTGGATGTGTTTATTCTAAAAGAGATGAAATATTAAGAAAGGCAAATAAGAATGAATAAAATTGAAGAATTACAAAAGATAATAGATGAATCTAATAATATAGTATTTTTTAGTGGAGCTGGTGTATCTACTTTAAGTGGTATTAAGGATTTTAGAAGCAAAGATGGTCTATATAATATGAAATATAAGTTTCCACCTGAATTGATACTAAGTAGTGGATTTTTCTATCATAACACTAGTGAATTCTATAAATTTTATAAAGATAAATTAAATTGCTTAAATGTTGAACCTAACATAATACATAAATATATGGTTAAACTTGAAAAAATGGGTAAACTAAAAGCAATAGTTACCCAAAACATAGATGGATTACATACTAAAGCAGGAAGTACTAATGTACTTGAACTACATGGAACTATACATAAAAATCATTGTATTAAATGTTATAAATTCTATGATGCCGAGTATGTGTTTAATTCTAAAGATATTCCATTATGTGAATGTGGAAGTCTTGTAAAACCTGATGTTGTATTATATGGTGAGATGCTTGATGAGAATACATTAAATCGTTCAATAGAAGTTATTTCTAATTGTGATACTTTAATTGTAGCTGGTACTTCTTTAACAGTTGAACCTGCTAGTAGTTTAGTAAGACTATTTAGAGGTAAAAATTTAGTCATAATAAATAGAGATGCAACTTCTTATGATAGCATTGCATCCCTAGTAATTAATGATGAATTTAAAAATATATTTAAAGATTTAAAATAATTATTCTGCTTTTTTTCCACAGTTTGTGCAAAAGTTACCAACAATTTTAGTACCGCATTTTGGACAATAATCATATTTTCTTTGAATTTTAATATCGTTTTTACTTTTTCTATTTACTATGCCAACTGATATATAAACGAATGTTATAATTAATACAATAAATACAAATGTATTTCCACTAAATGCAGAGTAATCATATGCTCCATGCATAAGTATTGGAACTAATAGTGCTAGAATTTTATTCTTTTTAGCACTTTTTTTATTTAATTCATTATATTTTGCTTCTCCTAAAAAGTGTCCCATTATTACACCAGTACAAGCATGCATTGGTATTGCTGTAACTGCTCTTAGTAAGCCTACATATATTCCACCAGTTATTACATAAATAAGATTTTCTAATAATGCAAAGCCAAGTGATACGTATGTAGCATATACAATCATGTCAAATAGATAATCAAACTCTCTATTGTTATAAGTGTACTTGTACGTAAAATAATATTTACATGATTCTTCTACTAATGCAACCCCTATAAAAGCATATGTAAGTAACTCTAAAGGATTCATTACTTCTGTTCTAGTTGCATCAAATACCGATGAAATTAATGGTAAGAATAATGAGATTATAATTGCTAATATTACTGAATATACTCCACCCTTTGTTAGTTTTCTTAATAGTTTTTTTGGTTCTTTTTCTGAATCTTTATTGTTTATATATCTATTTAGCAAATATACTGGAAGTATTGATAGTATAAGTATAGATAAATCCATATGAAATCCTCCTTAATTAATTATTCCACCCAATAGTCCATAAGATAAAATCATCATAATAATACTAGCCATTATTATTCCAGCCATAACTGCAAAGAATGATTTTTTTCTATCCATATCAAATACACTCGCTACTAAGCATCCTGTCCATGCGCCTGTTCCTGGAAGTGGTATTCCTACAAAAAGTAATAATCCCCAATATCCATATTTATCAATTTCTTTTCTATGTTTATGTGCTTTATTTCTTAACCATTTTGCTATATTTTTCATCCATTTAATTTTTGATTTTTCCATCCAATCAAGTATTTTAGCAATAAATAATAAAATGAATGGCACTGGTAGTGTGTTTCCAATTATCGAAACTATATAACCTACTACTGGTTTTACTCCTAAAAGTGTTGCTGCAATAAGGCCACCACGCAGTTCAAGTATTGGACACAATGATATAATAAATACTATTAATTCTTTTCCATACTTTAGTGCAGTTATTCCTCCAAATGCATCTATAATTCCATTTATTAAGCCTTCCATATTAACTCCTTAATTAACAATTATTATACATATTGATTATACCATAAATTCATTAAATGTATATAATTGTGATATAATGTTTACGAAGGGATGTATATGAATAATAATAAAATTGGAATGTTTGATTCTGGTATTGGTGGATTAACTGTATTAAAAGAACTTAGAAAATTATTACCTAATGAAAACTATATTTATTATGCAGATTCAAAAAATAATCCTTATGGAGAAAAAAGTGATAGTGAACTTATGAATATTGTCACTAATATTGTAGATTTTCTTATAAGTAAAGATGTTAAAATAATTGTTATAGCATGCAATACAGCTACTACTAGATGTATAAATAGACTTAGAAAAATGTATCCTGATATGATATTTGTTGGTACTGAACCTGCAATTAAAGTTGCTTGTGATAAGAATTATAAGAATACTTTAGTTATGGCAACACCAGGAACTATTAAATCAGAGAGAACTCATGAATTAGTTAAACTAAATAAGAAAAGAGATCAAAAGATTACTCTTCTTCCATGTAAAGGGCTTGCTGATGCAATTGAAAGTGGCAATAAAGACAATGTTAATAAAGTATTACATAAATTATTAGATAAATATGTTGATGAAGATATAGATTCTATTGTTCTTGGATGTACACATTATCCACATGCTAAAAAGAATATAAAAGAATTGTTTCCAAAAGCTAAACTTATTGATGGTAATAAAGGTGTATCTAAACAAGTTAAAAGACAACTAGAAAGTCATAATTTATTAAGTGACTCTACAACTCATGGTAAAGTTAAAATGATTTATAACAAATAAAAACAGAGAAAATTCTCTGTTTTTTAGTTCTTTAATCCTTTGATGCCTTTTGCACCTTTAGTACCATTAAATCCTTCTAAGATATTACTCTTGAATGATTTTACTTTTTTAGATTTGTTTTTGTATTCTTTGATAGCAATACTTATCATTTCATCTAAAAGTTCTCTATATTTAACATTTGCTTCTTTCCATAAATAGAATGATAAACTACCTGGACAAGTATTTGGTTCATTTACATAGAATTTATTTTCTTTTTTATCTATTAAGAAGTCTATTCTACATACACCACTTAAGTTTAATGTTTTAAATACATTTTTAGCAGTATCTTGGATATCTTTTGTTAATTTATCTGATATTCTTGCTGGAATAATTCTACTAGTAGATGCCATTCCTTTAGATGCAGTTGTTTTTACTCCTTTAGTTTTAGAATTTCCTAAGTATTTATCTGCATAACTTAATATTTCATCAAGTCCCATTACTTCTTCTAATGGACTTACCTTTTGATATTCATAGTTTCCAAGTACACTTGCGTTTACTTCTACTAAATTATTAACTGCTTTTTCTACTACTACTTTAGTATCATAACTAATTGCTTCTTCGATTGCTTCTTCAATCTTTTTAGAATCATGTACTAGTGTTATACCTACACTACTTCCAAGTGTTGCTGGTTTTACAACTACTGGATAACCTAGGCATTTAATTTTATCTAGAATTTCATCTTTATTTTCAAGATATTCATTATCAAAGAACCAAGTATAATCTACTACTGGAATACCTACTGAAGACATTACTTGTTTCATAACAACCTTATCTTGTCCTAAAGCTGAACCTAATACATGTGAACCTACATATGGAATTCCTATTGAATCAAGTAGTCCGGCTAATGTTCCATCTTCTACATTATTGCCATGTACTACTGGTAAAATGATATCTAAATCTGTAATATCTTTTCTAAATAATCCATTTGTTTTTTGAAGTATAAACATTTTTCCTTTTTTACAAAGAGTTACTTCTTTAGCATATTTCTTTTCATCTTCGAAATGTTTATAGAAATCCATTTCTCTTAGTACATGTCCTGTGTACCATATTCTATCTTTAGATATATAAATTGGTATTATTTCATATTTTTCTTCATCTAAATTATTCATTGCTTGAATAGCTGAAATGATACTTACTTCATGTTCAACTGTTTCTCCACCATAAATAACTCCTACTTTAATTTTCATATTCACTTCTCCTATTCATTAAATATATCTGGTAAATCATTTTCTAATAATACATATGTTTCTTTGTCACTTAGTTTTCTCATTAATGGGAATGCTTCTTTAACATCATTTAGAATATGTATTTGTGATTCAGGATATTTTTCTTTTTTAAGTCCATCTTGAATTGGTTTTGTTTGTTCTTCTCCAACTAAGATTACTTCATCTGCACATTCAGCTATTTGTCTTCCAAATTCGAAGTTTGAACTATATTGTTCATCTCCTAGTTCTATCATACCTGGTGTTACGATTATTCTTTTACCTTTCATCATTTTAAGAACATCTACTGCCATTTTAGAACCAACTGGGTTTGAATTGTATGCATCATCTATTATATAAATATTTTCTGTGTATTTTTTAAGTTCAAGTCTATGTTCAATAGTTTGTATTCTTCTTACTCCGATAGCTATTTGTTCTAAAGTAAGACCTAATTCATATGACATAGCTATTGCTTGTAAAACATTATATACGTTAGCACTTCCAAGAAGCTTAGTTTCAAATGTATGTTTTTCTTTAGTATTTTTAAATATACAAGTAAATGTTGTTCCTTTGTTAGATAATTTTATATCAGTTGCATAAACATCAGCATCTTTATTTTTAGTTGATACCCATATTACTTTGCATTTACTTTTTAGTTTATAACTTGTTTGATATGGATCGTCCATATTTAAAACTGCTACTCCATCATCTGGAAGTGAATCTATTAATTCAAATTTTGCTTTTTGAATATTTTCTTGACTACCAAAACTTTCTAAGTGAGCTGTCCCGATAATTGTTAGAATTCCATATTTAGGTTTAATAAAGTTTGCTTTTTCTTTTATTTCTCCTCTATAGAACGCTCCCATTTCTGCAACAAAAGTTTCACTAAATTTATCCATATAATTGTTAATAGCATTTATTAATCCGTACATAGTATTGAAACTCTTAGGTGTTGCAAATGAATTATATTTTACATTTAATATATCATTTAATGCATTCTTGGTACTTGTTTTTCCATAACTTCCTGTTACAGCTATTTTTTTAAGAGAATTCATACTATAAAGTTTACTTTGTGCTTGTCTTTTATAATGAAGATATACCATTTTCTCTACTGGTTTGTTAATAATGTTACATAACCATATAACTATTGTATTTATATATGAGAATAAACCAATTATTAAATAATATATAAACAAGTTATTAACATTAAAATGTATAATCATTGGTATTAAACAAAGTATTAACAATACAAACATTGTAGTATAAAGTCTTTTAATTCTTGCTGTTACTACTAATGGTTTTTTAGATTGTTCTTTTACTGCATTATTTTTATATAAGAAATATACTACTAAGTAGAATACTGCAAATATAATTAATGTTGCTTTAGTATTTAAGAACTTCATAAAATAAAATAATATAAATGCCATATCAAATGTAATAAATACTTTTTTGGCATTTGTTTTTACCCATTTTAAATATCTATTGCCATCGTTATACCAGTTTTGTTGAAGCATATGTAATGCTTTTCTTGATTTATATGTTAAATAATAAATATATGTTAATAGTGTTAATAAAAAATATACTTTAATGCTCATATTACTCCTCACTTCCTATAAAATTATTAAGTACACTAATTGTTTGACCTAGATTTTCTAAATATGCATAATGTGTACATCCTGGATATTCTACTAATCCATAATTTGGAATATAGTTTTCTAACTCTCTTCCTTCTTCAATATCAACAGCTGCATCATTAGTTCCCCATATACCTAAAACTGGACATTTTATTTTCTTTAAGTCTTCAGTAATATCTGTATTAACATGAGCAACTAATACTTTTCTCATCATTTCGCTAGCATTTCTATAATCAGTTGAACCAACGTGTTTCTTAACAAAATTTTCTAATTTACCAAGCCCTGGTATTTTCTTTGCTTGCTTTAACAATTTCATCTTTAAAGTTGGCTTTGTTATAACTTGTTTATATGGACTTGCTAGTACAACAACTTTTCTAGGTTTATATTTGTAACCATATATTAATGCAATTTTGCCACCAAATGAGTGTCCTATAACTATAGGATTTTTCATGTTCAACTCTTTAACTATCTCATTAACCATTTCTGCATAGTCAAAAACACTCCAAACTTCTTTTGGTTCATCACTATCACCAAAGCCTGGAAAATCAATAATTAATACATTATATTTTTTGATAAAAGGTTTTGCTATAGGCATCATCATTTCAATGTTTTGGCCCCAGCCATGCAAATAAACTAAGTCTATATTGCTATGGTTATCATAAAAAGTATAATTAACATTTACTCCTTTAACTAACATTTGCATATACGTTTTCACCTCATTAATTATATCATATTACTAACTTCTTTAGAATTTAAATACACTTTTTGTTTACAAAAAAAGAACTAATTTACATAATTAGTCCTAAATTTTACATATAAATTTAATTTTCACTTCCATATGTAAGTTTTCTGCTTATTGGTTTTTCTAGATGTTGATTTAAATAATTAGCTAAAGTAAATGCGTTTTCACCATAGTCCATCTCAAAAGGGAAATTACCATATACTTTGTATAATGTCTCTGGTGATGCCTTTTCATAGTCTATTTTTGATAAAGCTCTTTCAACAATCCTATGAAAATCTTTAACTCCCATATCTCTTTCATTTCTTGCTATATTGAAATATAGTTGAGAGAACGGATATTTCGCTTGCGCTAGTAATTTTTCAGACTCTGAAACCTGACTTCTAGTCTTGATAACACCTAGTTCTCCTCTTAAAGATGATATTACTTCGCTGTAAAGATATGTACCATATTCATCCATTGGGTATCCAAGCTCTTCTAATAGATCTAATACTTCCATTTTAGTTACTTCATCATCACTCATATCTTTAGATTTTCCTTTTTGATATGTTTGTCTTTTGTATAACTCTTGTATCATATCTAAATGTATAGACTTCAAGCATGAAAAATCTATTGCACTAGCATTACTCATAATAATTTCCTCCTTTCCAATAGTTAGAAATCGCAACATATAAAAAAGTACGAATTCTACTACTTATAGCGACTCCGTACTTTATAAAAGTTCGTGTAGGTTTCCCCGGGATAGCTCAATATAAATATATCTTATATCCCCTCACTTGCTCTTGATTATATACTATTTATTATATTTTGTCAATTTTTTGGTTTTTTATTTTCTTTTTTTGATAATATCATATCTATTTTTTCATCATTAATCCTTGTTTCTATATCTTCTAATTCTGCTAAGAATACTAAGAAACTTCTTCCTAAATCTCTTAATGTTAAACTAATTGATTTTAGTTTTATTAATAATTTTTTTCTTTCTTTTGTTGTTAATAACATGTTAAGTCTTCTAATATATTCTGTTTTATCAATAGATAATGTATCATCCAATATAAGCTCTTCTAAATCTTTTAAACAATTTTCTTTAGATATTTTTCTTCTTGTTAAAATTTCATCTATTTGAGATACTATTTTTTTATCTTTTGAAGATTCTCTTTCTTTTAGTAACTCTAATGTTGTTTTTCTTCTACCATCTTTATGAAACATTAATCCTATAACTGGGTATTCTTTAAATATATCTACATGATATTCCTTTTTTAGCACTTCTATAACTTCAAGTATTTTTTCATCAAATAATGTATCTACAGTATATTCATTTCCATTATAGTATCTATAATCATTTCCATTTCTTTTTTTATCTAATATTATTTTTCTAAATGTATTTGTTCTTGGAATCATACCTAATGTAAGAAAATAATTATCTGTTTCAATATGGCCATTTTTTCTTGCATCTACTTCAGTTGTTAAACTCATATAATTTTTCTTTGCATACGATTCTTCCATTGTACTTGTTAATAAGTAATCTTTAAGCATTAATATATATTCATATGTAAGAAAATCTGATCTATACACTCTATCTTGTAATAAATGAGTTAACTCATGAAATATTGTATCAAATAAATCTATTTTCTTTGATAATTGTCCAAGAAAGTAAATATTAAAACTTGATGATGAAATAGAAATAACATGATTATCATAACTACCTAAAGTACCAAACTCTAACTTACATATTTCTGTATAACAATAAGTTCCATGTTCTTTAGCATAGTTACTTATTAAACTTGTAATGACATTTCTGAATGATTCTAGTGATGGTGATTTGTTGTAGCGTGTTATATTCTTTATATATAAATCAACATATTCTTTTGGTATATTATGAGCAGTAGTAAGTATTAAATCTAAATCAAAAAATATATTATCAGGTAGTTCACCTTTATAGTTTACGTATTCTTTGAATTGATCTAATAACTCTTTTATTCTGCTATCATAATCTATTGATTTTAAGAATTCATCTATTTCTTTATTTTGTTGTTCTAAAAGTTCTACAGCTTCTTTTCTTACATTTGAATCTTCTTCTGTATATGGCCAATAACCATTTAATTTAATTATGTTAATAATATCTTGATATGTTATTAAGTAATGTAGTAATTCTAAATATCCAATTTCTTTAGCCTTGTTAATAACTAAAATATCTGATTCTAATATTCTTATAATGTTAGATACAAATGTTTTATTTAAAACCATTTCACCAGCGTTTCTTGATTTATAAACTAACTTTCTTACGTAATCATATATCTTGCAAAAATAATCTTCTTTATTTCCAGAATAAAACATATCTCGATTGTTATCGAAATCTAAAAATTTTTTATTTGTTTCTTCATCTAAAACAATTTTTCCAATATTTATTTTTTCTGCTTTATCCATAATTACCCTTTAATGGGCCTTATTTTAACATAAATTATATTTTTTGTCTATTTGAACAATTTTATTTTACTTATGATAGGTATCTCTTTAGCTTTGTTATTGCATACATTTAGTAATCCATATAAAACGATAAAACTAAATATCATGTTTACGAATGCAAAAAATATTCTTAGACTGATTGGCAAAATCATACATTTTAAACCACTTACCAAATCACATGGTGTTCCAAAAATATATGATAATGTTCTTTTTATTATCAAAAATATCAAATATGTGAATAATATATTCATACCATTTAATGTATGGAATCTTACGTAGTTATTTTTCTTTGATAATATAAATGGTACTAATGGTATTAAATACGAAACAATACTCAATGCTTTGCCTGACTCTATCTCTTCAAGTGAAAATGTTTCTGTATAATCTTTTGTACAACTCATAAATACTGCAATTTTTTCTTTTATTTTTTCTTTCATTATACTAATTTTATGTATTAAAGAATATAATTATTCATGTGAAATATAAGTGTATAATAAGTGAAAAAGTATATCTTTTTCTTACTTTACATTATATAATCAATTTATAAAGATAGGAGGATTTATGAAGAAATTAGCTTCAATAGCTGTGATTTTGTTACTTTTAACAGGATGTAATTCAAATAATAATGTTAATAATGGAGGAAATGAACAAGGTAATACTAATAATGATGCAGTAGAGCAAAAGTTAACATGTACTCTTCATACTAATGATGTTGTTAACGGATATACTTTAGATGCAACTTATGTAGCCACATATAAAAATGATTTAGTATATAATGTTGAATCTACTGAAGTAATTAAATCTGATTCATCAGAAATAATTGACTACTTTAATAATTTTGTTACTGAAACTTACACTACAATGAATGAAAATTATGGTGGATATACTTATAGTGTTAACAAAACTAATGAAGGATTAACTTCAGAAGCAACTATTGATTATGAACAAGTTGACATTAAAAAACTTGTTGAAGATCAACCAACCATGAAATCATATGTTAAAGATAATAAAATTACTGTAGAAGGTATTAAAGCTATGTATACTCAAATGGGTGCTACATGTGACTAAAATAAAAACACGATAATTCGTGTTTTTTATTTTTTATTCTGGCATAGGTTCTGCGCAAGTTACGAGAAATGATTTTGATGTTTTTCCCGTATATGCAAAGTCGTTCCAATAATAATAGTAATAATAATTAGAATTAATATCTTTATATATTTTATTGTATCTTTGTGCACCTATGTCTTGATAACAAAACTTGTTTTTGCCATTATATTCAACATACGTTATATTATTTATTAAAAACGCAAAATCGTCGATATTTTTTACTGAATCTGGAAGAACTACACTTTCAAGAAAATTGTTAACAAAAGCTTTATATCCTATATATTCTAGTGCAGCAGGAAGCCTTAAAGATGTTATTCCTTTATCTTCAAATGCATAACTATACACGCTAACAATATCTAACCCATTATATTTATCTGGGATATAAACTTTTTTAGGGCATGGCTTATTTTTAGGATCATTCTTTTCGTAATCATAATAGTAATCGATTCCGTATTTATTGGTACTCTTATTTAAATAAAATTCGAAGCAATCCAATGATGTTTCATTATAAACACTTATTCTTCTTTTTAGTATTTTTACCCCTTCTGTAGTTTTTACTACATAATTATAAGTAAATTCTCCGTCTCTTTCTCTTATATTGTTATAGCTGTAAAAATCTCCTTCTTTTTCTAGCTTTTCACCCTTATTTTTTATTCCGGAATCTTTATAGCTTTTAACATTTTTAACATCTAGATCAATACTATTTTTTCCTATCATTTTAAGTCCACTTCCACCAGCTGTTTTTTCTATAGTAAGTCCTTCATACTCGTAACCATAATATGTATATACTAAAAAGTATAATTTGTCTTGTGAATCTATTGTTATTTCTTGTCCTTCATATATTGTAGTCGGAGCAAAATGTCCTTCTTTAACCATTTCATCTAGTTCAGATTTTTTTACAACATATGCATAATCAAAATCTAATTTAGAAATTACATATGTTCCTAACATCTTATTATCAAAAGATAATTCATAAACTAATAAATTTTCATCAGCATACTGACTTTGCATAGATAAACGTTCAACTGATAATTTTGTAACCACATTATTTTCATTTTTTTGATTTTGAAGATTACTATTTATTTTTAATGCAAAATTGTTATCAAATATATTTGAATTATCATTTAGACTAGATGGTGCTTGATTATATGTAGGATACTCAAGTCTTTCTTTTTGAGACATTTTATTGTCGCTAATGCTAAAATTATTACGCATCTTATCAAGAAATTCTATTTCTGCATTTATATTTTCTTGTATATCGTCTGTAATTTCAACATCATAAATTTCTAGGTCTTTATCTATCAGTTCCTTACCTGTTACACTTCTAAATTTTGGATTAATAGAATTATCTTTTATTAATGATTCACTATATTCTGTATCCTTATCAACTTCTATTAAATTTAGTTCATCTAAATCGATAAATATTCCAGAATCTGGTTCTGAAGTTACATCTACCATTAAGAAATTGCTAAAAGCTCCATCTCCTAAAGCTGTTATTGTTACTTCATCTTCATCAACTGTACCAGTACATTCTTTGTATTTTTGGCCTGACAAATCTTTATTACAGTCAAATGTGTTTTTTGTACCCTCTGCATATTCTAACTGTGCTGATTTTGCTGTCTTTCTAACTTCTGCAATAAATGTATTTTTCTTTGACTCTTTATAAAGTTTTAAGACATTAGGTACAGCAATTATTGTTAATATTGCGATTACTGCGATTACTGCAAGTAATTCTATTAATGTAAAACCATTTTTCTTTTTCATAAACACCTCTACATCTACTTTATCTCTATTTTCTAAATTATAACATATATTATTTTTAATTTAAATATCTTGTGAAATGTATATGAATTTTTACATAAAAAAATATGGTTTAACCATATTTTTATTCCGGGCATATTTCAAGAAAGTTACCAGAAGTTTTACCTATTGAATGTTTTCCAAAACCAGTATTTCTTTTTTGATCGCCTATTGACTGTGTACAAAATTTACTTGTACCGTAATATTCTATATATTCTATATAATTTTCTGAGAAAACTCCCCAGTCTAAATCTTCTAATGTAGATGGAAAAAATAATTGTTCTATATTGTTTCCAGAGAAACTATACCATCCAATGCTTTTTAAATAATTTGGAAATTTAATACTGTTAATTTCTTTATACATAAAAGCGCGATCATCAATATATTCTATATTTTTGTTATTGTATTTATCAGGTACATATACATCTCTAGGGCAAGTTTTTCCATATGGGTCATTTTTTTCAGTATCATAATAGTCTGTTATACTATAGGAATCTGTCGAAGCATTTAATTTAAATTTAAAACAATCAAGTGATGTATCTTTAAATACATTTATAATTCTTTTTAAAATCTTAATATCATCTGTTGTTTTTAAAATGTAATAATATCTATAGCTTCCTTCTTTTTCTCTTATATTTGTGTAACTATAAAAATCTCCTTCTGTAGTTACTTTGTTTCCTCTATTTTTAATACCTTGATCTGTATATTTTTTTACATCATTTACATTAATGTTAATTGTGCTTGGTCCGATTAGTTGTAAACTTTGTGAACTACCTACACGTTCTATTGAAAAAGTATCATATTCTTCACCATACATCATCATTAAAACAATATATGCTTTTTCTGCTTTATCTATAGTGAATGTAAAGTTGCTACTAATTCTATATTGACCTATGTTTGGATCATCGTCTTCATCTCTATTAGCTAAATCATTTAAATCAGTTTCAGTTAGAAATAATCCAACTTCAAAATTGAAATTAGTTATTTGATAATTGCCTTTCATCTTATCTGTAAAATTAACTTCATATATCAATAGATTTTCTGTTATACCTGAGCTTGCTTGAGCTAGTGTTGATTGTCTTTGAACTTGTTGTGCTGATGGATAATTTAAAATACTTTTTTGTGATATTTTATTATTGTTTATTTCGTAATTAGTTCTCATTTGTTCTATTAAATTTTCCATCTCTTCTAGGTATTCTTCATCAGCATCGTCTGAATTTGTAGCTAGTTCTTTCATTTTATTTACATACTCTTTTCCTGTTACACTTCTATAAAAAGGATTGATTGAATTATTTTCTATTAATGGTTCATTAAGAATTTCTTCTTTATCAACTTCAACTAAATTCAAATCATCTAAATCTACAAATACTCCTGAATCAGGTTCTGATGTTACATCGACCATTAAGAAGTTTTTGAATGCTCCATCTCCTAAAGCTGTTATTGTTACTTCATCCTCATCTATTGTACCAGTGCATTCTCTAAATTTTTGGCCCGCTAAGTCTTTATTACAGTCAAATGTATTTCCTGTATTTTCAACATACTCCGATTGTGATGTTTTCGCTGTCTTTCTAACTTCAGCTATAAATGTATTTTTCTTTGATTCTTTATAAAGTTTTAAGACGTTTGGCACAGCGATTATTGTTAATATTGCGATTACTGCGATTACTGCAAGTAATTCTATTAATGTAAAACCATTTCTCTTTTTCATAAACACCTCTACATCTACTCTATCTCTATTTTTAAATTATAGCATATATCATTTTTAATTTAAATATTTTGTGAAAAGTTATAAATTTTTGCAATAAAAAAACTCTTATTCATAGTTATTAATCATATTGGCAGGGGTAGAAGGACTCGAACCCTCCCCAACGGTTTTGGAGACCGGCATGCT
>CAVIUL010000018.1:0-19086 GCA_963645885.1 bacterium
TATACTATTTATAGTGATGAATATGAAAAGTTTAATTTATAAAATAAAATGTTTTAAGAGTGGAACAATTAAAAGTATATTTAATATAGTAGGTAAGATACATAATAAGACTCATAAATGTAGATTATTCTTGCTTATTGATATAGTTTTTTGCTCTGTTAAATATGGAGCTGGTCCTTACGATTATCAAGAGTTTGAATTTTATAATTTGAATTCTAAAGAGAGAAAGACTTATTTAACTAGAGTTAAAAATAATGCTATAGTAAGAATGTTTAATGATAAAGAAATATCTAAGAAGTTTGATGATAAAGTAGAGTTTAATAAAATATTTAATGAATATTTAAAACGTGATTGGTTATATTTAGATAATAATTATGATGAGTTTGTTAAGTTTTGCGATGGAAAAGAAGACTTTATTGCTAAACCCGTAGGTGGTTCTGGAGGAGAAGGTATTGAGCTTATAAAGATAGATAAAAAAGCATTAAAAAAGACTTATGAATATTTAGTTTCTAATAATAAGTTACTTGTTGAAGAAAAGATTATTCAAAATAAAAAGATAGGTATGCTTAATAAAACTAGTGTTAATACATTTAGAATTGTTTCATTCTTTGATGGAAAAGAAACTCATATATTAAATGTTGTATTTAAGATAGGTAATGGTGGGGTTACAGATAACTTCTCTAGTGGAAGTATGTATACTTTTGTTCGTGATGGAAAAATAATAGTTCCAGCTATAGATAGAGATGATAATATTTTCTATGAACATCCAATTAGTAAGATTAAAATAGTAGGTTATGAAATTCCTAATTATGATAAAGCTATTAATTTAGTTAAAGAATGTGCTAAAAAGATTCCGGAAGTTAAATATGTTGGTTGGGATGTAGCTATTACTGATAAAGGTGCAGTTATTATAGAAGGTAATTGTTTCCCTGGAGTATATCAAATAAAACCAAGTTTTGTAGAAGATAAAGTTGGTTTAATACCAATATTTGAAGAAGCTATGAAAATAAAAATAGATAAGTTATAGGATACATGATATGAAAGAATTTGAAAATGAATTATATGAAAATGGAATAAAATATATTGCTGGTATAGATGAAGTTGGAAGAGGTCCATTAGTAGGACCTGTTGTTACTGCTGCTGTAATACTTCCAAGAGATTTTTATGATGAGAGAATTAATGATTCTAAGAAATTAACTGAAAAGAAAAGAGAATTGTTATATGATGTTATAATGGAAAATGCAGTTAGTGTTGGAATAGGTATTAGTAGTGAAGATGTGATAGATGAAATAAATATACTTGAAGCTACTAAGAAAGCTATGATAGAAGCAGTTAATAACTTAAGTGTTAAACCAGAACATTTATTAATAGATGCTGTTAAATTAAATATAGATATACCACAAACATCTATAATAAAGGGTGATGCTAAAAGTGAAAGTATTGCTGCAGCATCAATAGTTGCTAAAGTAACAAGAGACAGAATGATGGTAGAACTAGATAAAGAACATCCTGAATATGATTTTAAACATAATAAAGGTTATGGAACTAAAAAACATATAGAAGCAATAGAAAAATATGGAATTTTAAAAGAACATAGAAAAACTTTTGCTCCATGTAATAAGTATGTATAAGAACATCTTTAATAGATGTTTTTTTGTTAAAAAATTAAAAATAAATTGAATTTTTTTATATAAAATAATATACTTAAATTAAGATAGGTAGGTAGTATTAATGAGTAAGAAAATTAATGAAGGATTAATACTTGGCGATGATGACATAGTTAAAGCGGGGGATAATGGTTTAACTGAAGTAACTGAAGAAAATTTAAAGGAACTTGCAGATCAGTTACAGTTTGATACTTTAGCGCAAGAATGTATTGTTGAAGATTTATGCAAATCATATAATATAAGTCGTGAAGATATGTTTGTGCTTATTCATGAACTTAAGAAAAGGGGAAATAATGTAGTAACAATGAATACTTCAGCTTCCCTTGATGAAGGAAGTGAAGAGAAAACAACTGTTACATTAATTAGAAATTATGGACATGAACAGTTGATAAATGATCTATCATATGAGATAGAAAATAATGATAGTAGCATTAAGTGTATGCTTATATCTGATACTAGATTTGGTAGCATATATCAACAAACTAGTATACTTAATGATATGTATTTAAAAGCTAAAGCAATGGGAGTCAAATATGTATTTCTTACAGGGGATGTAGTAGAAGGAGTATATAAAGGAGCTAAAAGTATATATAACTCAACTCTTCATAAAGATGGATATGATGATCAAGCTGATTATGTAGCGGCTTGCTTTCCTAGAGTTGATGGTATAACTACATATTTTGTTACTGGAGAACATGACTTATCATTTTTAAAAACTAAAGATAAAGTTGATATTGGAAATTTAATTGCTTCTAAAAGGCCTGATATGATTTATTTAGGTCCAAGACGTAAAAAAGTTACATTTGTAAATGGAAGTGGAAATGGAAGCATATCATTATATTTACAACATTCAAGTGGTAATGTTCCATATACTATAAGTTATAAGCCACAACAAAAAATAGCAGCACTTAGAAATGAAGATAAAACTGATATATTAGTAACAAGTCATTTTGCTGCGTGTGATTCATTTTTAAGACGTGGAGTTCGTTCTTATCAAGTTCCTACAGTAGTTGGAACAACTGATGAAATGAAAGATGCTAATACACCAGTATATAATACTGTTGGTAGTTGGGTAGTTACATTAAATAAAGATAAAAAAGGTAATTTAAGAAATACTTCTCAAATGTATATTCCATATTATCAAACAATTAGAGATGATTATAAAACATTTAAAACTTTACATTTAACAGACCATGAATCTATATATTTAAGTCAACCAACTATTAGAGATGAAAAAGATAAAATATATTCAGGTATTAAAAATGGTGAAAGTATAGATAGAGTTTGTTCTAGACTTGGTATTTCTCCGTTAAAGTTTGGTGGTATGCTTGAAGAATTTAAATTAAAAGGTTATGATATTGATTTGTCTGATAAAGGGGATGGAAAAATAATCATAAAGAAAAGCAAGAGTAAAGTAGGTAAAGTTATAAAACCTCAAATGGATGAACTTACTCATATTAGACAGACTTGGATATCAGATACTCATTTTTGTAATGAAGCTCAACAACTTGGACTTGTAAATCAAATTTATAAAGAAACTCGTGATAAAGGTATTACCACTGTATTACATTTTGGTGATGTACTTGATGGAGACTATCATAATAGACCAGAACACCAATATGCATTGTTTAGACAAGGCGCTTCAAGGCAACTAGATTATATAGTTAATTATTATCCTAAAGTTGAAGGAGTTGAAACATATTTTATAACAGGTACTCATGATCAAACACATGCTAAGAATGGTGGATTATTTATGGGACCAGCTATAGAAAGACTAAGACCAGACTTACATTTTATGGGAGATGATAAAGGAGTATTTAGTCCTAAAGAAAGTCCTAAGACTCTTGAAGAAATGTATCATCCAGGTGGTGGATGTGCATCAAGTTTATCATATAAGATGCAAAAATATATAGATAAAATGGAACCAGGATGCAAACCAAATATACTTGGTAGTGGACACTTTCATCAAAGCCATATGATGGCATATAGAAATGTAATAGCATTCTTAATACCATGTTTAACGGCTAAAACTAATTTTGCTATAAGACAAGGGCTTGAAAATACTATGGGAGCATACTTTATAGATATGTATGTTAACTCAAAAGGTGAAATTGAAATGTTAGAGTTTGAAGAAAAAAGATTTACACCTAAAGACTGTAAGAAAGATGATTTTTTAAAAACAAAACAACTTGTATTGAAAACAAAATAATATTGTGTTAAAATACATTTATTGAGCGATGATAGTGTGATGGTAAAGCACTTAGGCTATAGATTTAAAGTGATTCTTCTAGAATAAGTAAGGTGGAACCGTCCTTTAGGACCCTTACGAGGTTTTAGAAGTTTTTTATTTATTGGAGGCAGTTTATGAAGATAGAGGGAATAAGACAATTAGATCAAAATTTTTATGAAACAATAACTGTTAGAGATGGCGTTATTAAAGTAAGTGGTAAAGTATTAGATACAGTTACACTTGGTAAAAGTTTTAGTGATTCATTACGAGGGAAAACTGATGAAGAAATAAGAAAATCTGTTATAGAATATTTTATGAATTATAATAGAATTAACTTTATTTCAGATGATTTTAGTAGAGTGACTGGACCTATATATTATGTAGGATCAGAAAGCGGTAAATTACTACTTATTAGTGATAAAACTAGTGAAGAAGAGAAAAAGAGAATATTAGATAAATATGTGAGAGATAGATATTATTTCTTATATAATCATCCTAGTGATATGTATGGGCTTAATGTTAACTATGGAGACACTAGTTCATATGCTGTAACCAGAAGTGGTTCAGTTAAATTTAATTTATCTCGTAATAATGGTAAATTGCCTGAATATGAAAGTGATTTCGTAGAAACATTCTTAAATGAAATATTTAGAGATGAAGTAATAACTGTTGTTAAACCTAAGGATGCTGAAGACTATAATAGTAACTATGAGTTAGTTGCTAATGGTAAAAGAGTAATTCTTGGCTTGATGAATAAAGATATACTAAAGAAAGTAGAAGAACATAATAAAAGATGTGAAAAATTAATAAAAGAAAAAGAAGAAATAAGAAAATTACAATTAAAAATGGAGGGATTTTAATGGAAAAGAAAATAACTATGGAAGAACTTACTAATTATTGTAAAAATTATGGATATATCTTCCAAGGAAGTGAAATATATGGAGGACTTGCTAATACTTGGGATTTTGGACCTTTAGGTGCAATTCTTAAAAATAATATAAAGATGGCATGGACTAAAAAGTTTATTCAAGAGGATGTTAATAATGTTGCATTAGATTCAGCAATACTTATGAATCCTAAGACTTGGGAAGCTAGTGGACACTTGAAAACTTTTAGTGACCCACTAATTGATTGTAAACATTGTAAGACTCGTCATAGAGCTGATAAATTACTTGAAGATTTAGGAGTAGAAGACGCTGGAAAATTCAGTAATGAAGAATTAATGGATTATATTAGAGAACATAAAGTAGTATGTCCTAATTGTGGAAGTAGTGATTTTACTGATATTAGAAACTTTAACTTAATGTTTAAGACATTCCAAGGTGTTACAGAGGATGCTAAAAGTACTGTATATTTAAGACCAGAGACTGCTCAAGGTATATTTGTTAACTTTAAGAATGTAGAACGTAGTATGAGACTTAAATTACCATTTGGTATAGCTCAAATAGGTAAATCATTCAGAAACGAAATTACACCTGGTAACTTTATATTTAGAGTACGTGAATTTGATCAAATGGAACTTGAATTTTTCTGTAAACCAGGAACTGAACTTGATTGGTTTAAACATTATAAAGAATATTGTAAAAACTTCTTATTAAGTCTTGGTATTAAAGAAGAAAATTTAAGACTTAGAGATCATGAAAAAGAAGAATTAAGTTTTTATAGTAATGCTACTACTGATATAGAATATAAGTTTCCATTTGGATGGGGAGAACTTTGGGGAATCGCATCAAGAACTAATTATGATTTAACTCAACATATGAAAGTTAGTTGTCAAAGTTTAGAATACTTAGATCCTGAAACAAATGAAAAATATATTCCTTATGTAATAGAACCATCACTAGGAGTAGAAAGATTATTCTTAACTATATTATGCGATAGCTATGAAAAAGAAAAACTAAGTGATACTGATGAAAGAGAAGTATTAAGATTACATCCTTTCTTAGCACCAATTAAAGTAACAGTTCTTCCACTAGTAAAAAAATATCATAGTGAAAAAGCAATGGAAGTATACAAAGAAATATCTAAATACTTTATGTGTAGTTATGATGAAACAGCATCAATTGGTAAACGTTATAGAAGAGCTGATGCAGTTGGAACACCATTCTGTGTTACTGTAGATGATGAAACTATTAATAATGGTACTGTAACTGTTAGAAATAGAGATACTATGGAACAAGAAACTATTAAATTGGAAGATTTAAGAAATTATATTGAAGATAGAATAGAATTCTAGAAATTATATAATTTCTTTTTATGTAAAAATTTGTCATTTTTTCTTGTTAAATTTATTAATTTAATTATTGATACATATTCGTTATTGTGTTAAAATGGTATTGTAGTACGAGAATAAGGAGGAACACTTATGGGATTTATTAATAATATATTTAAACCTGAAGATGGTGAAGAATATACAGAAGATGATATTAAAGAAACGAATAAAAATAAAAAAGAAGAATATAGAAATAAAACTATTTTAGTTGAGCCTAGAGCATTCTCTGAAGCACAACAAATAGCTGATTATTTAAAAGCTAAAAATCAAGTTGTTGTTAACTTTAAGAGAGTTACTTCAGATGTATCAAAGAGAATTATGGATTTTCTTAATGGTATTATTTATGCAATTGAAGGAAGCATGCAAAAGTTAGGCCCTGGTATTGTTATTTGTGCTCCTAAAGGATTTGAAATCGAAGGAAATATAACAGAAGACGATACTAAAAAGACTAAAAAAGCTGATACTGGAGAATGGTAGAATAAAGTTTTAAAATATTAGAGGTGGAGCTTATGAAAAAGTTCGATACTGTTTTTCGTGGCTATGATAAGTACCAAGTTCAAAAATGTTTAGATGAAATAATAAATAATTATGAAGTATTACTTAAGAAAAGTCAGAAAACAGAAGATGAAAATAAAAAATTAGTTGAACAAATTGCTTATTATCAAAAAATAGAAGATACTATGAATAGAGCAATTTATACTGCTGAAGCAGCTGGAGATCAAATCAAAAGTAGTGCTAGACGTGAAGCAGAGTCTTTGGTTACTGAAGCTAGACATAATGCAAGCAGAATAATAAACGATGCTTTATTAAAAGCAGAAAAAGCTCAAAACCATGCAGATCAATTAAAGAGAAATACTAATATTTTAAAACGTAGATTAAGACAGATAATAGAAAATCAACTAGAAGTAATAGAAGAAATGGATAAAGTTGATTTTAATGATGTAGATAGTAAATACTAAGAAATCACTTTCTTAGTATTTTTTTAAGGAGTATTTATGAAAACAAAAATATAACATTAGTAGGTTTATTAGCAACTATAGTAGTGGTTACAGTATTTGTAATATTATTACTTCCGGTTCTTTATAACTTAGTTAATGATTCTAAAAAAGAATTACTTGTTAGTGAGAGCAAGAGAATGCATAAAGAAGCTTCAATGAGATATGCAAGCGGTAACACTAATAAAATTGTTAGTTCAGAAGATGATACTAAATTACAATCTTTTAAAGATAATTTAAAGTACTGCATTATTTTTAATGATAATGGTTACATTGTTCATTTTAAAGTATCTGATGGAAATTGGATAATAGATTTAGATGATGATTATTCAATTGATAAGATTACTATTGATGATTTAAAAGTAGGTAATTTAGATAACTATGAATGTAAATGATAATAATTAATATTTCGAAAAAAGGTTCGTAAGAACCTTTTATTTATGATAAAATAATTATGAAAGGAAATGTTATGAATTATATACCACTTAATATTAAAACTGAATACGATTTAATGAATAGTCTAATTAAAATAGATGATTTACTTTTGTATGCCGAAAGTAGAGAAGTTAAGGCACTTGGAATAACTGATTCATCTATGTTTGGAACTATGGAATTTATAACTAAGTGTAATTTATGTGGTATTAAACCAATCGTAGGTTGTGAACTTATTATAGAAGATGCTTACGTTGTTTTGTATGCTAGAAACTATGATGGGCTAGTTTCATTATTCAAATTAGTCTCTAAAAAGAATATAGATGGTAATATAACATTTGAAGACATTAAACAATATATATCTAATTTAATAGTTGTAACAAGTATTAAACATTATGAAGTAGTGTCTAAATATTTTCCTGATTGCTATTTAAAATTTCATAATGAAAAAACTAAAGAAGAAGCACTTAAACGTACTTCTAATATAGTATATATGGATTTAATTAGATATTTTGAACCTGATGATTTAGAATATTTTAAATATATAAGATACGTTGAAGAAGGTAAAACTAAAAATGAAAAAATAAATGTATATGAAAGTGGTTTTAAAAATAATATAGGAAGAGAATATACTAAAAGTACTTTTGATTTTGCTGAACTTATAAATATAGAGCTTCCTAAAGTTAAAACACATATACCTGTATATAGAGAAGACTCAAAAGAATTCTTGTTTGCTCTTGCTAAAAAAGGATTAGAGAAAAGATTAAATGGAAATGTTCCTGAAGTTTATAAGGAAAGACTAATGTATGAACTTTCTGTTATTGAAAAGATGAATTTTATTGATTATTTCTTAATTGTATATGATTTCGTACTTTTTGCTAAAAGAAATAATATATTAGTTGGTCCTGGAAGAGGAAGTGGAGCAGCATCACTTGTAAACTATAGTCTTGGAATAATAAATGTCGATCCGTTAAAATATAATTTAATATTTGAAAGATTTTTAAATCCTGATAGAATTACTATGCCTGATATAGATATAGATTTTGATAGTTTAAAACGTGAAGAAGTAATAAAATACGTAAGTGATAAATATGGACATATGAACACTGCTAGAATAATATCATTTAATACATTACTTCCTAAACAGGTTATAAGAGATGTATCTAAAGTAATGGAATTAAATCCAATACTTATTGATAATATATGTAGAACTATTAAAGATGAAAAAAATTTTGATGAACTTAAAAATAATTTCGAATTTAATAATATAGTTAGAAGAAATAATGATGCTTTATATCTAGTAAAAGTATGTGATAAATTATGTGGTTTAAAAAAGAATACTAGTATGCATGCAGCTGGTGTTGTTATAAGTGATATTTCGCTTGACGAAGTTATGCCTTTATATAAAGTAGGGGATACTGTCTTAACTGGATACTCAATGGAATATATAGAAAGTCTTGGACTTTTAAAGATGGATTTCTTGTCAATTAAAAATTTAAATACTATTTCTAATATTCTTGATGATATTAGAAGTGATGGTAAAAATTTAGATATAAATAATATAGATTTAAATGATAAGAGAACTTTATATTTATTTAGTAAAGCTTATACTACTGGAGTATTTCAATTTGAAAGTAATGGTATGAAATCATTCTTAAAAGAGTTAGAAGTTGATTCATTTAATACTTTAGTTGATGCGATAGCTTTATATAGACCAGGACCTCGTGAGATGATACCTACATATATTAAAAGAAAGAAGGGCCTAGAGAAGGTAACATACTTAATACCTGAACTTGAACCAATACTTAAAAGTACTTATGGAATTATAATATATCAAGAACAAGTTTTAGAAATACTTAGAAATATTGGTGGATATAGTTATGCTGAAGCAGATATAATAAGAAGAGCTATGTCTAAAAAGAAAGAGAGTGTTATTGCTTCTAATAAAGATAAATTTATTAATGGAGTTATAACTCACGGACATACAAAAGAAGTTGGAGAAGAATTATACGAGTTAATTATCAAATTCTCTTCTTATGGTTTTAATAAATCACATTCAGTAGTGTACTCAGTAGTAGCTTTCCAAATGGCATCTTTAAAAGTAAATTATACTTTATATTTTATGAAGAATTTACTTAATATGAATAAGAGTAGTGAAAGCATAAAAGAATATATAGATGAAAGCAAGCTTCTTGGAATAGAGTTTTTACCAATAGATATTAATAAATCGTCTAAAGAGTTTATAATATCAGATAATAAACTTGTGATACCTTTTACTATTATTAAAAGTATAGCGTCTACTGTTAGTGAAGAAATAGAAAGTGAAAGAAGTAAAGGCATATTTAAAGATTTCTATGACTTTATGATTAGATGTTATAGTAAGAGTGTTAATAAAAGGGTAGTTATCGCTTTAATAGAATGTGGAGCATTTGATAAATTTGGAATTAATAAGAAGAGTTTAATAAATAGTTTTGATGAAGTACTTAATTATGTAACTTTATGTAAAGATTTAAATATGGTTATTGATGAAAAACCTATACTTGAAGATATGGATGATTATACAGATAAAGAAATAATAGATAATGAAATAATTAATTATGGTTTTTATTTATCATTTCATCCGGTTACTAAGTTTGATAGAAGTAATTCTATAACTCTTAGAGATTTTACTAAGTATTTTGATAAAGTTATATCTTGTGTTTTATATGTTGAAGGTGTTAAAACTATTAAGACTAAAAATGGTGATAAGATGTCATTTATTAAATTAAGTGATGAATTTAGAACTATTGAAGGTGTTGTTTTCCCTGAAGCGTATAAGAAAATTGGTGAAGCTAAAAAGAATTATGTATATAAAATTAATGCTAAAGTTGAAAAAAAAGATAACACTTATCAATTAATAGTGTATAATATGATTAATTTGGGTTAGGTGAAAAAGTATGGATGAAGAAAAAAAGAAGACTACTACTAAGAAGAAAACAAATAGTACTAAGAAGAGTACTGGAACTAAAAAGAAAACTAGTACTAGTAAAAAGAATAGTACTAAGAGTAGTAGTGTAAAAAGCAATACTAAGAAAAACACTTCAAAGAAAGTAAACACTACTAAAAGTAAAACTACTAGTGTTAAAAAGAAAAGCACTAATACTAAGAAAACTAGTGGTGTTAAAAAGAAAACTACAAGTACTAAGAAAAAAGTAGTTAATAAAGAAATACCTAAAAAGCAAGAAGAAGTAAAAGTTGAAGAAAAGAAAGATAATAAGAAAACTAAAATTATTCTTGATATTATTATATATGTGTTTATTATAGTTGTTATGGTATGTTTAGTTCTTTTGTATTTTAAAAGACAAGAAGATAATGAAACTATAAAAGAAATAGAAGAAACAGTTGTACCTAAAGAAATAGAAATAGTTGATGAGAAAACTGTTAAAGATTATATAAGTGACTTACAAACTAAATTTAATAATAATGATATTAAAGGTATTTTAAATGTTGATGGGTTAGATGTAAGTATTCCAATTGTTAAAGGAAAAGATAATGATTATTATTTAAAACATGCTGTCACTAAAAAGAAAAGTGTAATAGGTAGTGTGTTTATTGATTATAGAAATAATACTAATTCTAGACAAATAAATATATATGGACATAATAGTACTAAGTTTAATCCTCCATTTAAAGTATTAGAAGGGTACTTAAATAAAGATTATTATAATGAACATAAATATTTTGAGTTTATGGTAAATGATGAAACTAGAAAGTATGAAATATTTAGTGTTATAGTTGCTGATAAGGATTCTAGTGAAGAACATATGCAATTTAGTTATAAGAAGGATTCTGATTGGTTAAAACATTTCCAAAGACTTCAAAAGAAGAGCAAATATAAAATAAATGTTACTGTAAATAAAGATGATAAAATAATGGTACTTCAAACATGTATATTTGGTAGATATCATGATAAACTATTAGTAATAGTTGGAAGAGAAATAGAAAGAAAATAGCAATGATTAATTTCATTGCTATTTTTATATATATAGCAGTAATTTTACTGCTTATTTTTAGTTAAATCTTTTTCTTAAAATGATTGCACTAACTAAAGTTATTAAACTAAATACTGTAATTATTTCTAGTGCGTTTGATGTGTTGATTCCAGTTTCTGGAACGTCATTTCCACCAGTTCCACTAGTATATTCGTAAATGTATGTTACTTCTATTAATTCTTTAGAGTATTCACCATTTTCGTTTCCTACAACGTTAATTAAACTATAGTCTTCAAATTCTAATGCTTTTGTTTCATATTTTGTATTAACTTTTCCTGTGATAGTTTTTTCTTCTGCTAATACGTTTCCTTTTTTATCAACGTATTTGATAATTACTTTACCAAATGCATCATGAGCAGCTTTTAATGTTTGAAGACCTGTTAGTTCTAAGCTACTTACTTTTTCTGTATTTAGATTATCTAAATCATGTGCATTCCATCTAGCACCTTTAGCATCAATATACCATCCATCTAATTCGTGATCACAATCTAATTTATTATTTTCATTTACGTTTGATAATATTAATGAGTGATTATTTTTAGTTTTGCCAGCTACATAAATATCATCAGCCATATTTTTGGCAGTATTTCCGTATATTTCACCTTTAGCAATTAATGTTAATTTAACGCTTCCAGGTCCTGCCACTACATATATACCACCACCAGCATTTGCTTTATTATTAGTTATTATTGTTTTTTCATCAATTACAACTATTTCATTAACAAATTCTGGAATTTTACCGTCTACTTGTTTACTTGATGGTGTGATATAGATAGCTCCACCAACTGATGCTTCATTGTTTATAAATTTACAATTTTTAATTTCAGTAGATTCTCCATCTAAGACACCTTGTGCGATATGTAATGCTCCACCATATGATTTTGCATTATTTCCATCGAATAATGTGTTATTAATATGTGCTTCAGTGTTACTACCACTTATACGAAGGGCTCCACCAATAGATTTTGCACTGTTTTTAATGAATTTAACATTTTCTTCTAGAGTTAGTATAGCTCTATTATTAGGATTAGTACTACTAAAATCTATAGCACCTCCGACAGATGAATCATTTTCTTTGAATGTAGTGTTAGAAATTGTTAAATTAACTTTTGAGTATTCAGTAGATACTTGAATAGCTCCACCAGTACTTGTTGCACTATTTTTAGTAAATGTACTATTTTTAATTTTAATAGTTCCACCAGTAGTTCTAATAGCACTACCGCTTATTGAATTATTATTTTCAAATTTTACATTATCAATAATAACTTCTCCTTGAGTTGTGATTGTCATTGCTCCACCAATTTTATTAGTGTTAGCATCTTTTAAAGTACCATTCATTATAGTAACCTTTTTAGAATCTTTAATTATTATTATAGATTCTTTTCCATCAGCACTAATAGTGTGATTATTTAAATCTAATGTAATACTTTTATCGATAGTAATTGAACCATTAATGTTAGCATCTAATTTGATTGTGTCTCCTTCGTTTGCATTTTTGATTGCTTCTTTAAGTTCTTCAATAGTTGTGATAGTAGTTTTTTCTTCAGCATTTGTTGCTAAAGTAGTTTCAGTTGTTTCATTGTTGTTTTCTAATACTTCTAATTCTTCAGCAGAAATAGTATTAAAGATCATAAGAAAAGCAACTAATGAAAGTAATACTTTCTTCATTTAAAATCCCCCTTAAAAATATATGCGATTTGTTAAGGGAAGAGTAGTAGTATTACTTCTTTTCCCAAAACCCCCTTATCGCTTATGAGTTATTTATATTAATTAAATCTTTTTCTTAATATAATTGTAGTAACTAAAGTTATTACACTAAATAATGTAGTTATTTCTAGTACATTTGATGTGTTAATTCCAGTTTCTGGAACATCATTTCCACCAGTTCCACTAGTATATTCGTAAATATATGTAACTATTATAGTTCCATCAATGTATTTGCCTTTAGTTTCACCATCTATTTTTACTAAGCTGTAGTCTTCGAATTCTTTTTCAATTGTTGCGTATTCTGTATCTACTTTTTCAGAGTATGTCAATTCTTTACTTAATACATTTCCTTTAGTATCTACATATCTTACAATTAATTTTCCATAAATTCCGTGAGCAGCTTTTAATGTTAATTCAGTTTCGTATGAGTTAGATTTTACTTCTTCTACATATTTTTTATCTTTATCATGTGCATTCCATCTTGATTTGTTATTATCATCATACCATCCGTCGATTTTATCATCGCAATCATCAAGAATCCAATCTTTACCTGTATCAGTGAATGTAATAGATGCTCTATCACCACTATTGTAAATATCATCACTTGAAGTATTTGCATGGTTGTTATAGATTTTAGCATCTTTGCTTATTGTCATATTACCAAATAGGTTATAGATACCACCACCAACTGCAACTCTTTCACCACCATTATTTGTGATAGTAGTTGTGTTTCCGATGTAAGCGTTAGCTCCAGAGAATGTAATACCTCTTACGTAGTTATTTGTAATATTAACTATAGCACCATCTTCAAAATTTAGAACAGCTTGTCCACGATAGATGTATAATTTTTGTCTATCTTCTAACCATCCTAAGATACCCATAGTTATAACACCTTTAGATGCATAGTGAATAGACTCATCATCTGTTTTCTTCCAAGCATATCCGCTTTCAGTTACAGTTAATTTACCACCTTTTTTAACGATTAAGGCTGTATATCTTGATTGAGATATAATAGCTCTTTCAGCACATTTAGACATGTATAATTCGCTTGTTCCATCTACTGTAACTTCGTTAGTATTATATAAGTTAATACCAGTAGTACAGTTAATGAAGTTTGCTTTAGCATGGTTAGTTAATTTTAAACTTCCATATACCATTCCTTGTCTTTTACAATCTTTAATATTTAATGTTGAATTATCAACGTTAATATTAAATCCTGTTATACCATTAATATCCATTGGATTTGAAATAGTAAATTCTGATTTGTTTTTGATATTTAATACAGAGAAAGCTCCATCTGACATCATTGCTGTATATTTCATATTTGATAATGTCATTTTAGAGTTATCTAAGTTAATAGTTGCAACTGCATCAGCATAAATACCAATGTTTTCATATACAAGTTCACTATTATATAGATTGAAGAATGATCCTGCTCCTAGATAAGTGCTCCAATCTGTAGTTTTAGTTGCTGTTCTTATAAAGTACATTTTTGTGTTATGTAGATTTAATGTTCCTCTAATAGCAAGATATCCTTCTTCGCTATTTTGTCTTGGAACTGTAATTTTAAATCCATTTCCTTTGATTGTAACAGTTTGTCCTTTTTTGATTTCTCCAATTGTTAGAGTAGTGTCAGCTAATAGTTCGATTGTATCACTATTAGATGCATTGTTTATAGCTTCATCTAGAGTTTCATAATTCGTATCTCCGATTTTAGCTACGTATGTTTTAACATCTTCGTTAGCTGCTAAAACTGTTTCATTAGTAGATTCATTATTAATAACTTCAGTAGTATTTTCTTCATTATTAATAGTTTCTTCTACTATTGTAGTTGCTTCATTGTTTTCTAATACTTCTAGTTCTTCAGCAGAAACTGTATTGAAAATAAGAGTAGAGGCAACTATAGAAAGTATTACTTTCTTCATTTTAAAAATCCTCCCTTAAATTATATGCGATTTGTTAAGGGAAGAAGTATTAATCTTTTTCCCAAAACCCCCTTATCGCTATCGAGTCGATATTATATCATATTTTTTATTTTTTTTCAAGATTTTTCACTTGAAAATGCTATTTTTGCACTAAAAAAGCAGTATAAATTTTAATACTGCCTTATTTTTTAATTAGTTAAATCTTTTTCTTAAAATGATTGCACCAACTAAAGTAATCATACTTAATGCAGTAGTTACTTCTAAAGCATTATTTGTATTGATTCCTGTATTAGGAACATCGTCTCCACCAGTTCCACCAACGAATTCATAGATGTATGTAACAACTATATCTTCACTAGTGTATAATCCAGTTTCAGATCCTTCAACTTTAATTAATTCGTAATCTTTAAAAGATTTAGCGTTTGTTCTATAGTCATCGTTAACCATACCTGTAGTTATAACGTCTTCTGAAAGAACGTTTCCTTTAACGTCGATATATCTAGCAATAACTTTACCTTTTTCAGCAGTGTAAGATAAATGTGCATGTCCTGTAATTCTATAATCTGCATATGCATTTCCCATAAGTGGACCACTTAAATGCATATTTGTATTCATTGAATTTTCGCTTTTACTATTTAGTTTTCCTAAGTTCTTTTTAACTTTTTCTTCACCCTTAGATTCATTTCTCATGTATTCTCCAGGTGCATATTCGTTTTGATTTTTATCAGTGATTTCTTCATCATCTAATGAAACTCCCATAGCGTAGTTAAATAAGAAATCAAAATGTAATGCCACTAATACTGCATTATCTTCTTTAACATAATCATCACCATCTTCGATTGGATTATTATTTCCATTTAAGATTTCTGAGATTTGTACTGGTGTGAAGTCTCTTAAATTTGCATGATTAGTTCCATATTTTGCATTGTAGAATTCTAAATAATATTTATCTAATTCTTCAATTCCTTTGTATCCTTTTGCTTTTAATAATCCGTCTAACGTTTCGTTATTAGCTGGTAAATATTTTTTACCATTTCTAGTTAATTCTCTTAATGCTGCATTGTACATTCTATAGAATTTGTGTACTTCATTTACTTCTTCATCATTGAATGTAACTTTTTCATCAGTTATTTTGTCAAATCCCATATCTTTTTCTAACTCATCTGAAGTATATGGATAAATTACAAATGAATTTTCATCATAATTATAATTATACTTAGACTTATTGATGATTGATAAATTTACTCTAATTGTATCTCCTGGCATCATGTCTGGTGCTCCAGATTTTTGTTGTCCCCAAGCAATTACTTCAAAGATATCTGGATTAATGATAAGTGTTTCTTCTTTGTAATCTTCTGGTATAGTATAAGTTAGATTAAAGTTAATTGTTCTTTTTCCACCATTTCTTGTTATACCAGTATATTCCCAAGATACAGTAACACCATCACTTGTTTTTGTACTACCTGGTTGAATTGCAGCCCATTTGTAGTCATTGTTTTCTTCAGTGCTTTTATTTTCTTCTTGTACTTTAGTAGTTGCAGTTTCTTCTACAACAGTAGTTGAAACTGTTTCAGTTGTTTCGTTATTTTCTAATACTTCTAATTCTTCAGCAGAAACAGTATTAAAGATTATAAGAAAAGCAACTAATGAAAGTAAAACTTTCTTCATTCCAAAACCTCCCATAAATTATATGCAATAAATATTATTGCTTTGTAAGTTCAATATTATAAAGCATAAAAAAGTTTTTGCAAGCAAAATTTCATATATTTTTCACTTTTGTAAATAATAATAGTGGTGAAATTATGTTTTATATAAATTTTTTCTTATTTTTTTCAATATTTGGTTATTTATTTGAGACTATATGTGCTTATATTTTTAAGTCTGGATTTAATAGTGGTATATTATATGGACCTTGGACTACGTTATATGGATTTGGTGTTTTAATAATAATGATACTTTCAAATAAGTTATTTCAAAATTTACATTTAAATAGAATAGTCGAAACATTAATAGTATTTGTATGTGTAACAATTATTCTTACTATATTAGAGTGGCTAGGTGGTATACTTATAGAAAAAATATTTAATATAACTTTTTGGGATTATAGTAATTATAAATTTCATATAGGAAAATATATATCACTTGAAATGAGTTTACTTTGGGGAGTAGGTAGTATTATTCTTATATATTTAGTTATTCCATATGTTAGTGATTTTATTAAAAAGATTCCATTCTTTATTACAATGATTTTAAGTTCTTTATTTATTATTGATGTTATTGTGACAACTATTAATAAGTTAAAAAAATAATAGTTGTTTTTAATTGAATTTAATAGTTAAAAATGTTATATTTATATTAGTAAAAGTAGGTGGCTAGTATGGGTATGTCTGATAAATTATTTGGTAATTATACTAATCAAAATAAAAATAGAATTAAACGTATAGTTGAGAGAATTGATAGTAGTAGTGTAAAAGACAAATATGCATCTTTAAGTGATGAAGAGTTAAAAGCTATGACTGCTAAATTCAAAGAAGAATTAAAAAGAGGTAAAACACTTGATGATGTTCTTGTTGATGCTTTAGCTGTTTGTCGTGAAGTTACTAAAAGACAACTTGGAATGTTTCATTATAATGTTCAAATAGAAGCTGCCGTTGCGATGCATGATAATGCTATTGCTGAAATGAAAACTGGAGAAGGAAAAACTTTAGTACAAATATTATCTGCATATTTAAATGCATTAGAAGGAAAAGGTGTACATGTTATTACATCTAATGATTATTTAGCTGGAAGAGATATGGATCAAAATATAAAAGTTTTTGAAGCTTTAGGTTTATCTTGTGGAAATGTTCTTCCTAAAGCTAAAATGAGTACTAAAGATAGAAGAACGGTATATGATTGTGACATAGTTTATGGAACTGCATCTACTATCGCATTTGATTATTTGGCTGATAACAGGGTAATGAATCCAAACGATAGAGTTAATAGAAAAGGATTTAATTATGCCATAATAGATGAAGTTGATAGTATTTTACTTGATGATGGTATTACTCCACTTATAAGTGCTGAAACTTTAAAGCCAAGAGAAGGAGAACCATCAGATAAATATACAAGTATATATAAATGGGCTTGTGATTTTGTAGAAGATAATGGCATTGCATGTCAAGGTTATGATAAAGAAAGTTATTATGATTCTCATAAAGAAGAGATGATAGCTAAAGAAAAAGCAAATGGTGAAAAGACTGCTGATGCTATAGTTTTTCATGATAATGTTAATGCTGTTATTAGACCTAAACTTGAAAATAAAATAATTAAGAATTTATGGCCAGGTAAAAAGTGGGAAGATTTAACACCTGAAGAACAAGGAGAATATCATTTAAGAAGTGAAGCTGTAAGATGTTATTTACTTGCTAAATTTCATTATAAGAGTGGTACTCATTATAGTGTTAGACCTAATAAAGATGGTGAAAGAGATAAAGATGGTCTTCCTAAATATGATGTTGAAATAATAGGTGAAAATACTGGTAGAATACTTCAAGGAAGAAGATTCATGAATGGTATTCATGAATGTTTAGAGGCTAAAGAAGCTAGAATTGCAAGAACAGAAGGAAGAAAATATAGTGTTGATATTAAAGAGCCTACAGTTACTACTGCAATGTGTACATATCCTGATTTCTTTGGATTATATAAAAGTGGAGTATGTGGTATGACTGGAACTAGTAACGAAGAAGATTTTATGGATATATATGGTCTTCCAACTTATAGTGTTCCTAGTAGAAAAACAAATATTAGAAGAGATATGCCAGATGAAGTATATGCAACTAAAAATG
>CAVIUL010000019.1:0-18991 GCA_963645885.1 bacterium
CGAATATTCCTAACTGCTGTCTCCCGTAGGAGTCTGGGCCGTGTCTCAGTCCCAGTGTGGCCGATCAACCTCTCAGTCCGGCTACGCATCGTTGACTTGGTAGGCCATTACCCCACCAACTATCTAATACGCCGCAGGCCCATCTTCAAGTGAAGCTTTAAAGGCTTCTTTACTATTTCTAGCACATTCGGTATTAGCAATCATTTCTAACTGTTATCCCCAGCTTGAAGGCAGGTAACCCACGTGTTACTCACCCGTTCGCCACTGGACGCAGAATCCAAATCCTACTTATTTCCATCTTTGAGCAAGCTCTCCAACTTATTTCCGTTCTCAATGGGGCGTCCCGTTCGACTTGCATGTCTTAGGCATGCCGCCAGCGTTTATCCTGAGCCAGGATCAAACTCTCAATAAAAAATTCTTTTTATTGTTAAAGAATTGATTTCATTATTTAATCCTGTCTACAAAACTCATTATTTTACTTAGTTTTCAAAGATCATTTCAATCGCATTTCCTGCGGTTGCCCATATAATATAGCATTTTCATATTTCAATGTCAACAACTTTTTTTAAATTTTATATTTTTTTTGACATTTTTTATTTTTTAACGATTTAATCAAGAAATAATCTTAATTTTAAACCATTTATGCTATAATTTTTGCTGTTTCTTTTGAAACAACGCTATATATATTAACACAGTGTTTTTTAAAAGTAAATAGTTTTTTAAGTTTTTTTACTTTTTTATTTTCACTGAAATATACACATTATTATATGCATTTATAAATAAAAAATCACATTAATTTGTGATTTTTCTAAATATATTATAGTAATATTCTATAACATGAGTATCAAATGGAAACTCACCTGCTTTTTTCATTTCTATCAAAGATGACAATTCCTCTTTAATAATATAATTAACTTCTCTAGGATATTTCATCAATTTTTTATGATAGTTATATTCATTTCTATCGAGAATTTTAAATGCACCATCATTAAATACCCTTAAATCTAAATCGTAATCAATATACTTTACAACACCACAATCTATAACATAAGGACTTGCTATATTGCAGTAATAAAATATACCATTACTTTTCAATTGTGCAATTATATTAAACCATCTTTTTTTATAGAAAAACATTATTGCTGGCTCTTTAGTATGCCAAGTTCTTCCGTCTTGCTTTGTAACTAATACATTTTCATTACCCAAAACAATAAAATCATCATTTACTTCTAACACAACAGCAGATTTCCAAGATTTATGTATCACACCATTATGCTTATAGCAATGAATAACAAGTGTGTCTCCGACCTTAATGTTCATAAGACACCTCTTTCTAAATATATTCTAACACACAATACATAAAATTAAAATTCTTTCTTTATAAGAGTGTAAACAAAAAGAAGCAATTTGCAATTACTTCTTATACATTTTAATAGCAGTATCTAATTGTTTGTCTGCATTTTTTTCTTCAATGTCAGGTGTAATACCTATAGTATTTATTGAATTACCATTAGGACTTAACCAATATGCAGTAGTATATTTTACCATAGCACCGCTTGATAAAGTATCTGTTTCTTGAACAGTTCCTTTACCATAAGATTTAATGCCAATCGTAGTTGCATTTGCACTCTCTTTTAAGGCTAATGTAAGCACTTCTGAAGCAGATGCACTATATTCGTTTATAAGTACAGAAATGCCTTTAAACTCCCTTAAAACACTGTTTTTTGCTTTATAAGTTGTTATCTTACCTTCTTTGTCTTTTAGTTGATAAATTGGTTTACCTTTTGCTACAAAATAATCAGCAATTTCATATGCAGCACTTAAATATCCTCCAGTATTATTTCTAACATCAATAACAACAGAATCGATGTTTTTACTAAATCCATTTATCTTATCTTTTACTTGTTTACTAGTAGTAGCAGAGAAAGTTTGTATTTGAATATAACCAACATTTCCATATTCTTTAGATACAACAGAATCTATAAGAACATTCTTTTTCTCTAAAGTAACTTCGTATTCTTTACCATCACGAATATATTTAATTTTAAAAGTATTTTTTTTGCTACTTTTTATAGTATCAGAAACATATGTATACTCTTTATCACTTAATGATACACCATCTAAAGCAATTAATTCATCACCTGCCTTAAGACCAGCATCCATAGCAGATGAATTACTAAAAACCTTATTTATAATTATTTTATTATCGTCTTTGTTTACAGTAATCTCAATACCTACACCAGTATATTGCCCATCTAATCTTTCTTCTAAAGATTTAGTAGACTCTTCATCCATATATATACTGTATTCATCATTTAAATAAGTGTACATACCTTCAATAGCAGCTTCAATTAATTTATCTTTATCCACTTCTTTAACATAGCTACTTACAATATGATTATAAGCTTTATTAAATTCAGAAAAATTAGTAGTAGAATCACTAGAAGCAACACTAGATAATTTATCATAATTTTTAAAAACTATTAATCCACTAGCTACACTAACAACAATTCCAGTAATTAAAATAATAACAATTACTTCAACCAAATTAAATTCTACTGATTTCTTTATATCTTTACTCATGTCTTCACCACTCTATCATCTATAAAGAATTATACAACATATTTTTTTAATTTTAAAGAACAAAATTTATATTTACACAAATAAAAAAGATTGAATTTCTTCAATCTTATACTAATTCTAAACGAACGATTAAAGCATCGTCTCCGATTCTTTCTTTTAATTTAATTATTCTAGTATATCCACCTTTTCTATCAGCATATTTAGTAGCATATTCATCAAATAATTTTTTTACTAAATCTTTATCGTTATTTAAGAAAGCAAGTGCTTTTCTTCTAGAAACTAAATCACCTTTTTTAGCATATGTAATCATTTTTTCAACGAATTTACGAGCTTCTTTAGCTCTTTGTTCAGTAGTTTCTACATATCCAAATTCAAGTACACTTTTAGTTAAACCAGATAGAATACTTTTTCTAACACGAGTTTCTCTATTTAATTTTCTATATAATGCCATTGTATCCTCCTAATTAATCTTCATCACGGAACTTAAGTCCCATGTCTCTAACTTTATCTAAAACTTCCTTTAATGATTTTTTACCAAGATTTCTAATTTTCATCATTTCTGATTCACTCTTAGATGTTAAATCTTGTAAAGTATGAATAGCATCTCTCTTTAAGCAGTTATATGCTCTAACAGAAAGATCTAATTCTTCGATAGGAGTTTCTAATGTCTTTTGAACTGAGTTTTCTTCTTTATCAGCAAGAACACTTTCGATTCCTGTTAAATTATGTAAATCAGTGATAACTTCAAAATGATCAATGATTATCTTAGCAGCACGAGCAACAGCTTCTTCTGGTTTGATAGCTCCATTTGTCCATACATTTAAAGTTAATTTATCATAATTATCATTTTGTCCTACACGAGCAGGTTCAACTTCATAACTAACTCTTTCAATTGGACTATATAATGAATCTACACCAATAGCACCAACTACATCTCTAACAGCAACAGCGTTGATTTTTCCATCAACATAACCACGACCATTTGATACAGTCATAGTCATATCTAAGCTACCACCTTTTGATAATGTAGCTATTAATAGATCTGGATTAATAATTTCTACTTCAGAATTTTTATCTATATCAGAAGCATGAACTTCTCCTTCACTATTAGCTTTTAAATGTAATACTTGATCGTTTTCACTATGATTTTTTAATACTAATTTTTTTAGATTAAGAATAATTTCAGTAACATCTTCTACTACTCCATCCATTTTTTGAAATTCGTGCATAACACCTTCGATTTTAACATCTGTAATTGCACTACCTTCTAAACTTGATAGCATAACTCTTCTAAGAGCGTTTCCTATAGTAGTTCCAAAACCTCTTTCAAGTGGTTCTAAAACAAACTTTCCATAATAATTGCTTTCAACATATTCGTTTACTTTATAATCTGGTTTAATAAATTGTAACATAATATTTATTCCCCTTCCTTTAATTATATACGTCTTCTCTTAGGTGGTCTACATCCATTGTGTGGTACTGGTGTTACATCATTAATAGCAGTGATTTCTAGTCCGGCTGTTTGTAAACTTCTTACAGCAGTTTCACGTCCACCGCCAATTCCTTTGACAAATACTTCAACTTTTCTAATTCCAGCGTCATATGCAGCTTTTCCAGCAGCTTCAGCGCTCATTCCAGCAGCAAAAGGAGTTTTCTTTTTACTACCTTTAAATCCTACAGTTCCTGAAGATGCCCAACTAATTACTCCACCTTCTTTATCTGTAATTGTTACGATAGTATTATTAAATGTTGAGTGAATATGTGCTTGACCTTCAGTGATATCTCTCTTTGCTTTTCTTTTTCTTCTATTATAAGCCATAAGTTATCCCTCCTATTTCTTCTTATTAGCAATTGTCTTACCTTTACCTTTACGAGTTCTAGCATTTCTACTAGTATGTTGTCCTCTTACTGGTAAGCCTTTTTTATGTCTTGTACCTTGATATGAATTAATTTCCATCTTGGTTTTAATGTTCATTTCAACTTCTCTTTTTAAGTCTCCAACTAATACATATTTATCAGCTTCAGCTCTTAAACGATTGATTTCTTCAACAGTTAAATCGTCAGTTCTAGTATCTTCGCTAACTTTAGCAGCTGAACAAATTTCATGAGCTCTAGTTGGACCAATACCATAAATATAAGTAAGTGCTACTACTATTCTTTTATTTTTTGGTAAGTCAATATTTTTAATACGTGCCATATTTTCCTCCTACTAGCCTTGTCTTTGTTTATGTTTAGGATTTTCACAAATAACCCAAACTTTTCCGTTTCTTTTAATTATTTTGCATTTGTCACAAATCTTTTTTACTGATGGTCTTACTTTCACTTTAATCCCTCCATTACTTTCTATAAATTATACGCCCACGTGTTAAATCACATATTGGTATTTCCATAAGCACAGTATCACCTGGGTAAATACGAATCATGTTTAAACGCATTTTTCCAGAAACGCGAGCTTCTACTATGTGCCCATTATCTAATTTTACTTTGAAGTCTCCTCCAGGTAAAATTTCTAATACCTTTCCTTCAAGTTCAATATAACCGTCTTTTTTCTTGGCCATTTTTCACTCTCCTGTTAATATCTCATAACCATCTTTGGTTACAAGAATTGTATGCTCAAAGTGTGCAGCATTGCTTCCATCTCTAGTAACGATTCCCCAGTCATCGTCAAGCAACCACACTTCTTTTGTACCTAAACTAAACATTGGTTCAATTGCTAAAGTCATACCAGCTTTAAGTATTATTCCTTCACTTTCATGATTACTAAGATTAGGAATATATGGATCTTCATGAAGATCTCGTCCAACACCATGTCCAGTTAAACAAGTAAATACTCCATAATGATTCTCTTTAGCAACCCTACCTATCGCAGAACAAACTTGGTTTAGTTTAATACCTTCTTTAATTACAGAAATGCCTTTATATAAAGCTTTCTGTGTATCACTTACAAATTTTTTGTTTTTCTTACTAGTTTTACCAACTATATAAGTATACGCTGAATCTGAGTGATATCCTTTATATATAGATCCTAAGTCAACTGATACTATATCTCCATCTTTAATGACAGTATCATCAGGGATTCCATGAACTACCATATCGTTAATGCTAACACAAGCAGTTGCTGGAAACCCTTCATAACCAAGAAAAGATGGAATAGCATCGTGACTAGTTATATAGTCATAACAATATTTATCAATATCTTTTGTAGTTATACCAGGTTTAATAAAATCTTTTAAACTTGATAATGCTCCATAAGTTATTTGACCAGATATTCTCATTAATTCTATTTCTTGTTCATTTTTAATACTAATCATTTTATTACTTCCTTATAATATTCTCAAACTCTCTCATTGTGTCATCAGCAGAACCATTAGCATTTAATTCAATTAAAATACCTTTGTTTCTATAATATTCAATAACTGGTGTACAATTTTCAATAAACATAGCGAAACCTTTTTTAAAAGTTTCTTCATTATCATCATTACGTTTTGTTAACTCAACACCACAGTCATTACATATACCTTCTCTTAATGGAGCATTAACTCCAGTTAAACTATTATATGTTTTTTTACATTTAGGACAGATTTCTCTTCCTAAAGTTCTTTTTAATGCCATTTCATAATCAACATTAAGAAGTACTGCATAATCAATTTTTAAATCAAGATCAGAACATATTTTCTCAGTAGCATCTACTTGAGGCATATGTCTTGGATAACCATCAAGAATAAATCCATTCTTAATATCATCCTTCATTAATCTTTCTCTCATTAATTGATTAGTAATTTCATCATTAACAAGTTCACGTCTTGATTGAATGTCTCTAATTTGTTTTCCAAGTTCAGTTGTTGGATCAACACCCCTTAAAAGTTCACCGGCAGAGATACTTACAAGTCCATACTTCTCTGTTAACATTGAAGCAAGAGTTCCTTTACCTGCTGCTGGTGGTGCAATTAAAATTAAATTCATATTATCTCCTATTACTATAATTTCTTGATGCAACAGAACTTTCAAGTTGTTTATATGTTTCAAGAAGAACACCAACTGCTATTAACATTGATGTACCACCTAATTTAACAGTTTCTGGAAGTCCAGTTAAAGCTGTAAATATAGTTGGAATAGATGCAAGCAATGCTATAAAGAATGCTCCCATAAATGTTATTCTTCCTAAAACTTTTGATATATATTTTTTAGTTTCACTTCCAGGTCTAATACCAGGAATGTAACCACCATTTTTATTTAAATTTTTACTCAATTCTTCAGGATTAATTGTTAAGAATGTATATATATAAGTAAATGCTACTATTAAAACTATATAAATCACAAAACCTACTGGTTTAGATGTTGATAAATAGTTATTTAAGAAAGATATTACTTTAGCATTCTTAATAAAATAAGCAAGAATTGATGGAATTCCCATTATAACGCTTGCAATAATTACAGGCATTACATTTGCAGAATTCAACTTTAATGGTAAGAATGTTTGTTGTCCACCATAACTAGATGAACTTCTATTTGAATATTGGATTGGTATACGTCTTTCAGCTTGTTCAACCCAAATAACTCCAACTACTATAAATACATATAATAGAACAAATATTATGAATTTAGCCCAAGCTAACACTTCATTATTTGCATTAGGAATTAATGATTGAAATGCAGTAACAAACATACTTGGTAAAGTATTAACAATACCAGCCATGATTATTAATGAAACACCATTACCGATTCCTTTGTTTGTAATTTCATCACCTAACCATAACAAGAAGGCAGTACCAGCTGTTAAGATTATAGCAATTTTGAAATACATCATTGGTTCTTGAGTCTTACCTAAGAACATCATTGGATAGAAGAAACCTTGAATAAATGCAATTGCTAAACCAGAATATCTAGTTATTTTTGCAATTTTACGTCTTCCTTCTTCTCCCATTTCTTTTAATTCTTTAAAGTATGGAATAATATCCATTTGAAGAATTTGAATAATAATTGATGCAGTGATATAAGGCATAACACCTAATGCGAAGATTGAAAATTGTTTTAAACCTCCACCACTCATTGCATTAAATAATTCTAAAAATCCAATATCTCCAGTAATAACATTCATACCAGGAATAGTTATGGAATTACCTAAAGCAAAAATGAATAATACACCTAATGTAAATAATATTCTTGCTCTTAAATCTTTGTTAGAAGATCTAAATATTTGCTTAAAAGTAGCAAACATCTTAAATCACCTCCGTAGTTCCACCCAATTCCTCAATTTTAGTAATAGCAGAATTAGTAAATACATTAGCTTTAACAGTTAATTTCTTTTCTAATTTACCATTTCCTAATACTTTGATTCCGCATAATTCTTTTTTCACTAATCCAGATTCCTTTAATACTTCAGGAGTAACAACGTCTCCATCTTTAAATCTATTTAAATCTGAAACATTAATAATTGCATATTTCTTTTCAAATCTTGCATTTGAGAATCCACGTCTAGGTAGTCTCTTATATAAAGGAGTTTGACCACCTTCAAACCATGGATGAATTGATGCGCCACTTCTAGCTTTTTGTCCTTTTTCACCACGAGTTGATGTCTTACCATGTCCACTTCCTGGTCCACGTCCAACAACTTTTCTTCTATGAGTTGATCCTTCTAATTTATTTAATTCATGTAATTTCATTATTTTAAGACCTCCTCAACAGTTTTTCCACGAAGACTAGCAACATGTTCAATAGTTCTTTGAGATTCTAAAGCTTTAATAGTAGCTTTAGCAGTATTAATTTGTGTATTGCTTCCTAAAGATTTAGCAACAACATCTTTAACACCAGCAAGTTCTAAAACTATTCTTGATGCTCCACCAGCGATAATTCCACGACCAGCTTTAGCAGGTCTAATTAACACTTTTGCAGCTCCACAAACGCCAGTAACTTCATGAGATATAGTTCTATTATCAACTAAATCTACATGTACAATATTCTTTTCAGCTTCCTTAATTGCTTTACTTACAGCAACTGGAATTTCTTTAGATTTACCTGTACCAATTCCAACTTTTCCTTTTCTGTCTCCTACAGCAACTGTAGCTGAAAATCTAAAATTACGTCCACCTTGTGTAACCTTTGTAACTTTTCCGATAGATATAATTTTATCTTCATAAAGTTTCTTAGGTTCACGATCAGTTCTTCTTTTACCGTCCATACGTTTCCTCCCTAGAATTCTAGTCCATTTTCACGAGCTGCGTCAGCTAATGCTTTAACACGTCCGTGATATAGATATCCGCCACGATCAAATACAACTGTTTTGATCTTTGCTTTTTTAGCTTTTTCTGCAATATCTTTTCCTACTGCAGCAGCTGCTTCAAGATTATTATTTTTAAGTTTAAGTTCTAAAGAAGATGAACTAGCTAATGTAACACCCTTAACATCATCTATTAATTGTGCATAAATAGCTGTATTACTTCTAAAAACACAAAGTCTAGGAGTTGATTCAGTACCAGACAATGTTTGTCTGATTTTTCTATGTCTTTTAATTCTTGTAACATTTTTTGATTCTTTTTTTATCATTCCTTTTTACCTCCTATGCAGCTTTCTTTCCTTCTTTACGACGGATATGTTCATCTTTATACTTAATACCTTTACCCTTATATGGTTCTGGTTGTCTTACTTTTCTAACATTAGCAGCAAATTCTGATACTAATTGTTTATCATATCCGCTTATAATTAATTCAGTAGTAGATTTTTCAGGCATTTCAACTTTTAATCCTTCTGGAATAACTAATTCAACAGGATGACTATATCCAGCAGAAATAACAATTTTATTTCCTTGTACTTGGAATCTATAACCAACACCATTGATTTCTAGTTCACGTTTAAATCCTTCACTAACACCGATTAACATATTGTTAATAATTGAATTTGTAGTTCCGTGTAATTGTTTAGAAACTTTTAAATCATTGTTTCTAGTAGTTACTACTTTACCATCTTCAACTTTAACATTAACATTTTCATTCTTAAAATTGAATTCTAATGTTCCTTTTGGTCCTTTTGTTGTTACTTTATTTCCATCAACAGTAACTTCTACTCCAGATGGAATAGCTAATATTCTATTTCCGATTCTACTCATAACACACCTACCATATGTAAGCTAAAACTTCTCCACCAAGTTTTTTAGCTCTAGCTTCCTTATCAGTCATAAGACCTTCTGATGTAGAAACAATAGCTATACCTAGTCCATTAAGAACTCTTGGCATTTCATCAGCTTTAGCATATACACGTAACCCTGGTTTACTAATTCTTTTTAAGCCAGTGATTACTCTTTCTTTAGTTTTTGAATATTTAAGGTTTAACACGATCATTTCACCAACAGCTAATTTATTAGTATCATAACCATCAATAAAACCTTCTTTAGTTAAAATATCTGCGATACCTTTAGTCATTTTAGTACCAGGTATTTCAACAGTTTTGTACTTCATAGCATTAGCATTACGAATTCTTGTAAGCATATCTGCTATAGTGTCATTAACCATTATAGGCCTCCCTTCTTATTAACACTCGCCTGTTAATGTTTGGTTTTACAGGAATCTCTCCTGTTAATATTTCATTGTAATATGCGATCATGCTCTCACATTCACACATTTTTCTATCACATTCTTCTATTAAACTGTGATCATTATTATCACTCTCTAACAAAGATTGTTTCAAATAAGCATATTTAAAGTATCTATTTGTCTCATTAGTAATGAGTACATCAATAGGTAAATCACCTATTAATGTAGTACTACCAACTTGATTTTTTAACACCAGGAATTTGTCCTTTGTATGCTAATTCTCTAAAGCAAATACGGCATAGACCAAATTTACTTAAAACACCATGTGGACGACCACATCTAGTACATCTAGTATAATTTCTAGTAGAGAATTTACTTCCTCTTTGTTGAGATATTAATTTACTTTTCTTTGCCATAAATATTTCCTTTCCTACTTTCTAAAAGGTAATCCAAATTCTGTTAATAAAGCTAAAGCTTCTTCATTAGTGTTAGCAGTTGTAACAATAACAATATCTAAACCTCTAACTTTAATTACTTGATCGTATTCTACTTCAGGAAATACTAATTGCTCTTTAATTCCAAGAGTGTAATTACCTCTACCATCAAAACTATTTTTAGAGATACCTCTAAAGTCTCTAACTCTAGGAAGAGCGATTGTAATTAATTTATTTAAGAAGTTATACATATTATCTCCTCTTAAAGTAACCTTACATCCAATTTTATTTCCTTCTCTTAGTTTGAAACCTGCGATAGATTTTTTTGCAGTTGTAATAACCGGTTTTTGTCCAGCAATTGCTTCTAAATCTTTAACAGCAGCATCTAAATATTTTTGATCAGCAAGTGCATCTCCTACACCCATATTTAATACGATTTTTTCAATTTTTGGTACTTGCATTTTAGTAGTGTAGTTAAACTTTTTAGTTAAATTTGGAACTATTTCTTCTTCATATAATTTTTTTAATGTTTCCATAATTCACCTACTTACTTTCTTTTTCATCTTTTTTCTTAGAAGCCTTTTTTTCTTTAACTTCCTTTTTTACTTCTTTTTTAGTTTCTTTAGTTAATACTTTAACGTTAGAAATATGAATAGGAGCTTCTACTTCTAATATTCCACCAGATTCGTTAGTACGATTTGGTTTAACATGTTTTTTAACGATATTAACACCGTCAACAACTACTCTATTATCTTTTCTAAGTACGTTAAGTACTTTACCTTCTTTACCTTTATTACTTCCTGTAATAACACGTACGTTATCTCCAACTTTTATCTTCATGTTAGCCTCCTATAATACTTCTGGAGCTAGTGAAACAATTTTCATATAGTTCTTATCACGAAGTTCACGAGCTACAGGTCCTAGAACACGAGTTCCTACAGGACTATTATCATCTTTAATTAGTACGCAAGCATTGTCATCAAATTTAATATGACTTCCGTCTGCTCTACTAACACCTTGTACTGTTCTAACAATAACAGCTTTTACTACTTTTCCTTTTGGAGTGTTTGAATTTGGGATAGCTTTCTTTACTGTACCAACAACAACATCTCCTATATTACCGCTTTTAACTTTACTTCCACCAAGTACTCTGATTACTAAGATTTCACGAGCGCCTGAATTGTCAGCTACCTTTAAACGGCTTTCTGGTTGTATCATAACTCTCTCCTTTCTTAATTAAAGAATAACAGCTTCCTCAACGATACTATCTAAAACATATCTTTTTGTTTTTGATAGAGGACGAGAAGATACAACTTTAACTATATCTCCTACTTTAGCTTTATTCTCTTCATCATGTACTGCATACTTTTTAGTAGTTTTTACATTTTTATTGTAAAGTGGATGCTTTTTATAAGTTACAACAGCAATTGTAATTGTTTTATTATTAGCTGCACTAACAACTTTACCAACTAATTCTTGTTTTTTGTTTTCCATTACTTGCTATCCTCCTTACCTTCATTTAATTCTCTTTCTCTAATAACTGTTTTAATTTTAGCAACTTCATGTCTTAATTCTTTAATTCTATGAGGTTTTTCTAAATTTCCAGTTGATAGAGAAAACTTCAAATTAAATAATTCCTTTTTATTCTCATCAAGTTTCTTATTTAATTCTTCAGTGGTTAATTTTCTAATTTCAGTCATCTTTATCATTATTTAGCCACTTCCTTTGCTACAAATTTTGTTTTAATTGGTAGTTTATGTGATGCTAAACGGAAAGCTTCACGAGCTATTTCTTCAGTAACATCAGTCATTTCGAACATGATTTTACCTTCTTTAACTACAGCTGCCCATTCTTCAACATTACCTTTTCCACTACCCATACGAACCTCAGCAGGTTTCTTAGTTCTTGCTAAGTGTGGGAAAATGTTAATATATACTTTTCCTCTTTTAAAATTCTTCATATGACGAGTCATAGCAATTCTTGCTGCTTCGATTTGTCTAGCAGTAATGTATGCTCCTTCTTTAGCCATTAGTCCGTATTCACCTTTAGTAAGTACTGTATTACCTTTAGCTTTTCCTTCGTAACTAATTCTATGAGGTTTTCTATATTTAGTTCTTTTTGGAATTAACATTTTCATTACCTCCCTTTATCTTTTTAGCAGGAAGTATTTCACCTTTGTAAATCCATACTTTAACACCGATTTTACCATAAATAGTATCAGCTTCTTTGTGAGCATAATCTATATCTGCTCTTAAAGTATGTAGAGGTACAGTTCCTTCAGTATAGAATTCTGTTCTAGCCATTTCAGCTCCAGCTAAACGTCCAGAAACAGCAACTTTAATACCTACAGCTCCTGCTTTCATTGTATTTCTAATAGCTCTCTTTTGAACTGCTCTAAATGAAGCTCTATTTTGAATTTGAAGTGCTATTGATTCAGCTACTAATGCAGCATTTAAATCAGGATTCTTAACTTCAACTATTGATAAATAGATTTCTTCACCAGTTAGTTTTTGTAAAGCTTTTTTATGTCTTTCAATATCAGCTCCACCTTTACCAATAATGATACCAGGTTTAGATGTATTGATTGTAACATTTGTTCTTTTATTATTTCTTTCGATTATGATAGAAGCAACTGAACATCCTTTTAATTCTTTATCTAAATATTTTCTAATTTTTAAATCAGTATTTAAATATTTAGCAAAATCTTTAGTTGGTGCATACCATTTACTTTCCCAGTCTCTATTAACACCAATTCTAAGTCCGACTGGACTTACCTTTTGTCCCATGTTTAGTCCTCCTTCTTTTGCATATTATCTGTAACACATACATAAATATGACTTGTTCTATGATAATTCTTAGCAACTCTAGAGTGAGATGCTGCTTTTCTTCTCTTTAAAGTTCTTCCTTCGTTAATGTATGTTTCTTTGATAACTAAATCTTCTTTATTAGCTCCAAAATTATTAACTGCATTAGCTACAGCAGAATTTAAAACTTTAATGATTAATCTACTTGCTTTAGTATTTGTAGTAAGTAGAATTGCTTCAGCTTGAGATACGTTCTTACCTCTGATAAGATCAAGAGTCATTCTAGCTTTTCTTGGTGCGATTTGAGCACCTTTATGTATACTATAAGTTTCCATTCAATTTACCTCCTACTTCTTACCGCTGCCAGCGTGGCCAGTAAACTTACGAGTTAATGAAAATTCTCCAAGTTTATGTCCTACCATATCTTCAGTTACATATACAGGAATGAACTCACGTCCATTGTGTACTGCAAATGTATGACCAACGAATTCTGGATAAATTGTAGAACGTCTTGACCAAGTTTTTATAACTTCTTTTTTACCTTTTTCATTTAATTCTCTAACTCTTTTTAAAAGTCTAGGGAATGTATAAGGTCCTTTTTTCAAACTTCTTGACATTTTAACGGTTCCTTTCTAATTATTTCTTACGACGAGTCATTATTAATTTCTCAGATGCTTTTTTAGTTTTTCTAGTCTTTAATCCTAGAGCTGGTTTACCCCAAGGAGTCATTGGTTGAGCACGTCCAACTGGAGCTCTACCTTCACCACCACCATGTGGGTGATCATTAGGGTTCATAACAGATCCACGAACTGTAGGTCTAATTCCCATATGTCTTTTTCTTCCTGCTTTTCCTAAGCTTACTAATTCATAGTCAGTATTTCCAACTTCTCCAATAGTAGCACGGCAATTAGCAAGAATCTTTCTAGTTTCACCACTCTTAAGTCTTACGATAACATATTTACCTTCTCTACCTAAGATTTGAACACTACTACCTGCACTTCTTGCAAGTTTAGCTCCAGCACCTGGATTTAATTCAACATTGTGAACCATAGTTCCAACTGGAATATTTTCAAGTGGTAATGCATTACCAACTTTAATGTCAGCATTAGCTCCACTTTCAACTATATCTCCAACTTTTAAATTAAGTGGAGCAATTATATATCTCTTTTCACCATCAACATAGTTAATTAATGCGATGTTTGCACTTCTGTTTGGATCATATTCGATTGAAGCTACTCTTCCATCAATACCATCTTTAGTTCTTTTGAAATCTATAACACGGTATTTACGTCTAACTCCACCACCAATATGACGAACAGTTATCTTACCTTGATTATTTCTTCCGCCTGTTTTACTTTTTTTAACAAGAAGACTTTTTTCAGGAGTACTCTTAGTGATTTCATCATTAATTAATGTACTCATACCTCTTGTTCCAGGAGTATTAGGCTTATAATTCTTAATTGGCATATTATCCCTCCTAGTATTCTATAGAAGAGCCTTCTGCAAGTTTAACATATGCTTTTTTATAAGCAGTTGTTGTACCTGTATATCTTCCTACTCTTCTTTTCTTTTGTACAGCATTTACAGTATTAACATTTACAACTTTAACATTGAATTGTTTTTCAACTTCATTTTTAATTTGAGTTTTATTAGCCTTAGGGCTTACTTTAAATACATATACATTATTTGATTTTAATGATTCGCTTTTCTCAGTAATAACTGGTGCTAAGATAATATTCATTAGTTAAGCACCTCCTCAATTTTCTTAACTGAAGATTCGTCAATTAATAAGTAACTAGCTGCAACTAAATCTAAAACGTTAATTTCATTGAAAGCAACTACAGCAACTTTATTATTGTTACGAGAAGCTAAGAATAAATTTTCGTTTTCATCAGCATATACAACTAAAGCTTTACCATCAACTTTAAGATTTTTTAACATTTCATTAAATGTTTTAGTTTTGTTATCAGCTAAATTTAAGTTTTCAACAATTACTAATTCTTTATCTTGGAATTTAGATGTTAAAGCACTCTTTAATGCTAATCTTCTTTCTTTTCTATTTTGTTTTTTATCATATTTTCTTGGTTTTGGTCCAAATACAATTCCACCACCTGGCCATTGAGGGCTTCTAGTAGATCCTTGTCTTGCATTACCTGTACCTTTTTGTTTGTATGGTTTACGTCCACCACCAGAAACTTCGCTTCTAGTTTTAGTTGAAGCAGTTCCTTGTCTTAAAGATGCTTGAGCAAGTACGATTGCATCATGCATAACTGGTTCATTTACTTCAATGTTCCAAACGCTATCTTTAAGTGTTATATCTTTAACTTTTTCACCTTTTTGGTTTAAAACTTGAGTCTTTGCCATTATTCAGAAACCTCCTTACTTTCAGTAGTTTCAGCTTCATTAGCTTCAGAACTTGTAACTTCACTATTAACGACTTCTTCAGTTACAACACTTTCTTCTACTTCTGGTTCGCTTACAACTTCCTCATATGAAACTAGTTCAACAGCAGAAGTATTTTTACTACCTTTAATAGCTTCTCTAATAAATACAAATGTGTTTTTAGCACCTGGAACATTACCACTTACTAAAATGTATTTATTTTCAGTATCAACATCTACTATCATTAAGTTTTGGATAGTAACTTGTTCATTACCCATATGTCCTGGTAACTTCTTACCCTTTAAAACACGCATAGGTCTCATAGTACCCATTGAACCTACTCTTCTATGATATGTAGATCCGTGAGTTTCAGGTCCACGAGATTGATTCCATCTCTTAATTACACCTTGGAAACCTTTACCCTTTGATGTACCAGTTACATCAACTGTGTCTCCGCTTTGAAATACATCAGCACTAATAACTTGTCCAAGAGTATAAGAAGAAGTATCAATTCCTCTAATTTCTTTTAAGAAGCGCTTAGGTTGTGTATTTGCTTTTTTAACATGTCCCATTTCTGGTTTGTTAGATGATTTAACTTTTTTGTCAAATGCACCTACTTGAATTGCATCATACCCATCTTTATCAACAGTTTTAACTTGTGTAACAACATTTGGTTCAACTTCGATAACTGTAACAGGTATTAATTTTCCGTCAGTTGAGAATACTTCAGTCATTCCAACTTTACGTCCTAAGATTCCTTTCATTTTACTTTTCCTTTCCTAATTATTTTTTAATTTGAATATCTACACCACTAGGTAAATCTAAATGAGCAAGAGCATCAATAGTTTCTTTACTAGGATTTTCGATATCAATTAATCTTTTGTGAGTTCTAATTTCGAATTGTTCACGAGAATCTTTATATTTGTGAACAGCTCTTAGAATAGTGATTTTTTCAATCTCTGTTGGTAGTGGAACAGGTCCGCTAACAACTCCACCAGTTCTTTTAACAGTCTCAACAATTTTTGCAGCAGCTTGATCAACGCTTCTGTGATCAAAAGATTTAAGTCTGATTCTAACTTTGTCTTTAGACATATTAATTTTCCTCCTTCGCCTATAATATTTTTTTATAGACTTGCTAAATGCAAATTACCTGATTTTGAAATTAAGTTAATTCAACTTAACCTGGTGTATCAGCAACCTTGCATATCATCGCCAGTCGTTCGATATAGATTATATTCTAAAAGTATAAAAAAATCAAGCATTTTTTCTTGATTTTCCTATATTTTTAACATTTAATTAGTTTTTTTATCAAATTTTTAAATTTATATACTTATTTTATATTTTTAATTAAATTTACTAAATCACGAGCAGAATAATTATTAATATACTTTTCTTGATATTTTACCATTTTTTCTTGCATATGTTTATTATTTAAAAGTTCATGAACTGTATCTAATATCTCCTCTTTTGTTTTACATTTTAAACTCATACCATGACTTTCAAAGAAATTAGTGTTGTATGTTTCAATACCAGGTATTGGATAAATATGTATTAAAGGTTTTCTCATACATGTTATTTCAGTTGAACTAAGTCCACCCGGTTTAGACATAACTATATTTGATGAATATATTAAATCATTAATATTATTTACAAATCCAAATACAATTAAATTTTCTCTATTCATAGAAGTCAACTCATCATATAATTTTTTATTGCTTCCACAAACAACCATTACTTTACATTTATTTTGATTTAACACGTCATCTATAATTTCATAAATTTTACCAAATCCCATACTACCAAGCATTACTAAAATTACATTTTCATCTTCTTTAATACCATACATATTTCTTACACTCTTTGCATCAAATACAAATCTACTTGAAACTGGTATTCCACTATTTACAAGAATATCTTTATTGCACCCTTTTTCAATATATCTATTTTCTTGACCTTTCTGCATAATTAAATAATCAGGCATAGTCTCTTCTAAAAAAGGACATGGTTCATAATCAGTAGATATAGTTATAAACTTAATATTTTTATCTTTATGTTTCTTAATAGCTGTAAGAGTTAAAGATGGAAATAAATGAGTTGCAACAACTAAATCAAAAGACCCGTTTTTAATATAATTATAAAGCCTACGAGCGTGCATTTTATTAACTAGATAAACTGGACTAGTAACACCACTTTTGCTGTATAATTCGCCTAATTTATATATATTCTTAAATGCTTTACCATTTCCCTTCAAAGAATTTAAATATAATTTTTCAGTCATTCTATTTCCAGAAGTATTTACAATATCATAAAAATTCTTAAATTCACATTCTATATTATTAAGTTTAAGTTCTTCTTCTATATATCTAGCACAAGAATTATGTCCACCACCAGTACTACAAGACAATATTAAAACCTTCATACCTATATCTCCTTTTTCATACTTTCATATGCTCTATCTCTTAAGTCCTTTATTCTATCCCTATACTCAAGTTCCATATTAGGATATAAAGGATCTAATACAACAGCACATATTCTTTTCTTTCTTTTATATAGTTTATATATTCCATCTGATTTAGTAAATACAAACTTAATTGGTTGAACACATACATTCGCATCAATAGCTATTTTAAAAGCACCATATTTAAAATCTCTTATGCCTTCATAATAAGGCCACATAGCTGCTTCAGGATACATATGTAATATAAATTTACCCTTAAAAGCTTTATTTATTTGTGAATAAAATCTATCTTTCTTGGTTCTTTCTTTTGGAATAGGCATCGCATACAACAATCTAATCAATTTCCTAACAAAAGGTATTTTAAAATTCTCCTCGATAGTTGGATAATGTACTCTACTCGGATAATAAATAAGTCCTATTAAAGTACAATCTAAATAATGAACATGATTAGATATAGAAACAAAACCCTTATCTTTAACAATTTTATCCTTATTTACAATATAAAATCCTAAAAATATTTTATCAACAATATATAAAATGATAAATATAGGTAAAGATAAAATATTAGATATCAATTTAAATAAAGGATTATTAAGTACATAATTATAATTATCTTTAATTTCAAAACTTAATGGTGCCCAATTATGAGTTACTTGTTCATCACCCTTAAGATTAGAATAATCATATTTTTTCATATTTCACCTAAAAGCATTATACCACATTAATATATAAAATAAAAAGAGGCTAAGTGAAGTGAACCCCAAATAGTTCACAACAAAAAAAGAGAACTCAAGATTAATTTCT
>CAVIUL010000020.1:0-18950 GCA_963645885.1 bacterium
GTTATATAGCTTTCACTATAAGTAAAGCTAATTAAAAAGTTGTCATCTTCTACTATTTCATAAGTAGTTTTATATTTATAATTATATTCTTTTAGATAATCAGAATATTTAATTTTACAAGTATTATTATCAGTAAATTCACAATAATTAGTTAATGATTTAATTAAATCTAAATCATAAATATTTTGTGTTATAGAATTTTTAATATTATTAGTTACTACAAAATCATTATTATTTCCCGGAACAAAATACTTATCTTTATAAACTATATATCCACCTTTATCAAGAGATTCACCAATATATGAAGTTAATTTTCCATCAGTATTTACTTCTAACTTGACTGTTTCATCATTTACTTTTTCTGTTATATCAAGACTATAATTATCTTTGATATTATCAATTTTTTTTGCGATTTCTTCTTTTGTAATAGTTATAGTGTTTTCATTATTAGGTTTTGTATTATTACCATTTCCTTTTTCATTAGTATTGATAAATAAAAATGAAATACCAACTACAAATATTATTAAATAAATCAAAGTTTTTTGATTTATTTCTTTTGTTTTTTCTTCTTCTGATTTTTCTTCCCTATTAAATATTTCTTTCAACATAATATTTCTCCAACTAAATTATCTTTATTTTTTCCATTTAAATAATCTTTAGCTGTCATTTCTTTTTTACCACTAGGTTTTAGTTTGGTAATTGTTATTGCTTTATCTTTGCACATAACAGTTATTCCTTCTTTAGTAGCATCTATTATTTCTCCAGGTTTTCCTTTTTCTTTATCACTTAATTTTGATTCACAAACTTTTATTATTTCTCCATTAAGTGTTGTATATGCTACTGGAAAGGGATACATACCTCTTATTTGATTAAATACTTCACGGGCAGTTTTATTAAAATCTAATTTTTCTTCTTCACGTTTTATATTATAAGCAAATGTTACTTCATCAGGATTTTGTTTTGTTCTAGTAATATTACCGCTAAATATATTAGGAAGTGTTTCTAAAAGCAAATCACGTCCCATAACACTAAGTTCATCATGTATTATTCCAACATTATCAGTGTCTTTTATTTCAATACTTCTTTGTGTAATAATATCTCCATCATCCATACCAGGAGCCATATACATAATTGTTACTCCTGTTTCTTTATATCCATCAATTATACATTTGTGAAGTGGACTTCCACCTCTTAATTTAGGAAGTAAAGATGCATGAACATTAATAGCTTTATATTTAGGTGTATCAAGTAATATACTTGGTATTATTTGCCCATAAGCACAAGTTATTATTACATCAGGATTCTTCTCTAGTATATATTCATATTCATTTCTTATTTTATTTGGTTGATATACTTCTATATTATGTTTTAAAGCACACTCTTTAACTGGAGATGCTTTAAGTTCATGATGTCTTCCAACTTCTTTATCAGGTTGAGTTACTACTAAAATAACATTAGTATTTTCTATTAACATTTCAAGTACTGGCACACTAAATTCAGGTGTTCCCATAAATACAACTTTTTTATCTTTCATCATATCACCTACACAAATTATATTAAATATTTATATTTATATCAATAGACACATTCTTTATATTAATGTTATTCACTTCCCTCATTACAGGTAATAAATTATCTATTTTTTTATATTTTATCATTATATTAAATCTATATTTATTATTAAGTCTTACTATACTTGATACAGATGGACCAAGTACTATAAATTCTTTTTCATCAAGCTTACTATCCAAATATTTTTTAATTTTAGAAGCACCCTCTCCTGCTTCATTAAATGTAGTACTTGTTACCAAAATATTACAAATATAATAATATGGTGGATACATTAATTTCTTTCGAATATTCATTTCATAATTAAAGAATGCATCAAAATCATTTTTAACTACACTTTTATATACATAGTTAGTTGGATTATATGTTTGTATTATAACTTTACCAGGTAAATTAAATCTTCCAACTCTTCCAGCTGTTTGACTTAATAATTCATAAGTTCTCTCTGCACTTCTAAAGTCTGGTATAGAAAGAGAAGCATCACTATTTATTGTTCCAACTAAGCTAACATTCTCAAAATTTAGTCCCTTTGATATCATTTGAGTACCAACAAGTATACTATATTTACCACTTGAAAATTCATTTATTAATTTTTGATGAGCATTTTTAGTACTAGTAGTATCAGCATCCATTCTAAGAACTTCAACACCATACTTTTTAGCAATCATTCCTTCTAATTTTTCAGTACCAAGTCCTAAATCTTTAATGGCTTCCTCATGACAACTAGGACAAATATCACTCTTCTGACATCTATATCCACAATAATGGCAACTATAACTATTACTACTCTTATGATAAATTAATGATATATCACAATTAGGACATTTATAAACAAAACCACAATTAGTACAACTCAAAAATGTAGAGTATCCTCTTCTATTTAATAAAAGTATAACTTGTTCTTTTCTACTTAATGCTTCTTTTATTTCTTTATCAAGTTTATCACTAATTATATAATTATGTTTTTTAGCCTCTTTATCCATATCTACTATTTCAAAAGATGGAAGTCTACCACTTATTCTAGATGGAAGATTTATTAAATGAAATACTCCTTTTTTACCTCTAGCGTATTGTTCTAAAGATGGAGTTGCACTTCCCATTATTACTTTAGCATTATTGTATTCAGCTCTTTTAAATGCAATATCTATCGCATTATATTTAGGAGTATTTTCTTGTTTATATGTTTGACTTTGACATTCATCTATTATAATTAGTCCTATATTTTTTAAAGGAGCAAACACTGCACTTCTAGCTCCTACTACTAAAGAAACTTCACCATTCATAATTCTTCTATATTCATCATACTTTTCCCCTTCACTTAAAGAACTATGAAACACAGCTACATTATCACCGAACACACCCTTGAAACGAGCCACTATTTGAGGAGTTAAAGATATTTCAGGTACTAATACTATACCAGTCTTATTTAACCTTAAAATACGTCTTAAAAGTTCTATATACACTTCTGTTTTACCACTACCAGTAACACCATATAATAAAAACTTAGAATCACTAGAATCCAATATTTCATTTACAGCATTTAACTGACCATCAGTTAAATTAATTTCCTTTTTCAAAGAATCAGTTACCACTTCACGATTAACTTCATATTTATTTTCAATAACTATTCCTTTTTCAATTAATTTCTTTATAGAACTACTAAACTCTTTTTTCTCTTTTTCTCCATCTCTTAAACTATTAATAATATTAATTTCCCCAGTATTTCTTTTATGTTCAAGAATATATTTATCTACATCAATTTCTTTATTTAATGATACTTTAGTAATATATTTTCTATTAATATTAGTTTTCAATGATGCTTTTAAAGCTTTAGGTAACATCACTTGATAGCAAGATATTAAATTACATAACAAAAAATCACTCATATATTTACCTAATTTGAGTAATTCTTCATTTAAATAAAAATCACTTTCTTGTATTCTAATAATACTTCTATATTCTAAAGAATTATCTTTATTATTATGTAATTTAAGAACAAAGCCTTCTACTTCTACTTTCCCAAAAGGTACTATTACTTTATGTCCTACTTTTATAATATCTTTTAATTCTATAGGTACTATATAATCAAATACTTTATTTAATGATTTTACTGAATATTCTATTATTACACTCGCAAGCATTAAATTCCTCTTAAGAATGGATTATATTTAAGTTCATGTTCAACAGTAGTTTCTTCATCATGACCAGGATATACTTTAACATTAGTTGACATATATTTAAATACTTTAAGGCTATTTATCATAGCTTGTTCATTATCTTCTTCGAAGTTTCCAATAGTTTCTTTAAATACAAAGTCTCCAGTAAATAATATATCATTTTTATCAAAATAGAATGATACACTATCCATAGTATGACCATAAGTCTCTATTACTTTGAATTCAAATGTATCTATTTTAACGTCTCCCTTAGTCTTATAATCAACTATTCTAGCAGTAGGATATATTTCTTTAAATGTTTCTAAACATCCTACATGATCAAAATGATAATGTGTTATTAGTATTCCTTTAACATGCAAACCTCTACTATTTATTTCAGTTAATATTTTCTTTTGATCATCACCTGGATCTACTACCAAACAATCTATTCCATTATGTATAATATAACAATTTTCTTTTAAAAATCCTGTTACTACTCTTATTACTTCTAACATTCATTCACCTCATCCTTAAACATATTAATAAGTTCATCTAAATGATTTAATACTTTATATCCATGAGATTCAAGTTCTTTAGAGAATCTAACAGCTATACCACCATTTTCTTCCCATTCTTTTAAATTACCTGAATAATCATCTACAAGTATAGCTCCTTCACTATGTACAACTTTAGTTTTAGATATTTCTTTAGGAACCATAATAATAGTTATATCTTTAAAATGCTGTCTTAAATATTCTACTTTAACACAACCCTCTGTTAAAGAATTAACATGAGTTAAAAATGATATTTCAAACATCTTACTATCAATCAATTTCTTAATACAATTAATTGAATCATTTAGAATATTATCATCATTTATAATTTTAGAAAAATCATAACTAGCAAAAAATACTCTAATCTCACTTTCATTAGTTACATCTGCTCCACTCTTTTGTAAAGCATCATACAACGGTGGTATGGTATCCATCACTACACCATCAAAATCAATATATAATCTCTTCATAATATTACCTCTACTAACAATATAATATTTCACCAAAAAAATGTCAATAAATTAATAACGAATTTTTGTTTGTATACATCCATTAAAAAAGATTTATTCATTAGCTAATAAATCTTTTACTTCATTATTTTTATTTAAACCAATAAGTTTTAAATCACAAGTATCATTATATAAAGACACTTTAGTATATTCTTCATCAAGTGGAAGCATTAAGAATGGTTCTCCACTAAAAAGTCCATCTTCTTCTTCAGTCTTATATACTTTCCCGTCTTCAGTAACAGCTACATATATAAGATCACATTTATCTTTAGTCGAATCAATACTTACTACTTTAGATTCAATATTATCATATTTTTTAATTACTTTACCAGTTAAGTCTTCAAACACTAAAACTCCATCATCATCTATTCTTAAAGTTCCAGCTTCATTTTCATTTGTTTCATAATTAAACATATTATTAACCTTTATACTTCTTTTAATACTAAATTTATAAGTAGTATTTTCTATATCTATGCATTCATATCCTTCTATACATTTTTTTACTTCAGGTGTTTCTGATTCTAACTTTCCTTCTTCCTCAGTTTTTGTTTTATCAGTAACATTTTTATACTGTTCATTATAATAATAAACACTACCAACAACTAATACACATAAGAATAAAATAATTAATATTTTTTTAACTTTCATACATCCACCTACCTAATAAAATTATAACACAATTAGTCTTTAATATATACTCCATCCATTGAAAAACTTTTAGTATCTGTAATTTTAACATTAACTATATTTCCAATTAATTCTTTTGGACCTTCTATATTAACAAGTTTCATATTTTCAGTATAGCCACATACTTTAGTTTTATCTTTATCACTAAGTCCAGTAACCAAACATTTAACTACTGTACCATTCATTCTAGCATTAGCTTCATTACTATATTTATTTATTACTTCATTTAGTCTATGAAGTCTATCCATTTTAACTTCTTCTGGAATAGCATCTTTCATTAAAGCAGCAGGTGTATTTTCACGAGGACTATATGCGAACGTAAAAGCTCCGTCAAATTTACATTCATTTACAAGTCTTAATGTATCCTCAAAATCTTCTTCAGTTTCACCTGGGAAACCTACTATAATATCAGTAGTAACACTAGAATCTTTTACTTTAGTACGAATACTATTATAAAGTTTTAAATATTCTTCACTTGTATACTTTCTATTCATTAGTTTAAGTATCTTATCACTACCAGATTGAAGTGGTAAATGTATATATGGCATAATATTATCACGACTAGCTATTATATCAACCATCTCATCAGTAAAATCCCAAGGATGACTAGTAACAAATCTAATTCTCTCTATTCCAGTATCACTTACATCGCTTAGTAAATTAGCAAGATTATAGTTTTCATATAAATCTTTTCCATAAGCATTGACATTTTGTCCTAAAAGAGTTACTTCTTTATATCCATTTTTAACAAGTTCTTTTACTTCTTCAACAATAGCTTCATGCTTTCTGCTTCTTTGAGTACCACGAGTATAAGGAACTATACAATAAGTACAGAATTTATCACAACCATATATTATGTCAACCCAAGCACTATATTTACTTTCTCTTAACACTGGTACATTCTCAACAACATCGCCTTCATAACTAAGAACTTCAATTTGTTGTTTTTTAGTATCAATTTTATTTTTAACTATAGATATCAAATTATCTAAATTATGTGTTCCACAAACAAAGTCTACATATTTATATTTATTTAATATGTCTTTTACTACTACTTCTTCTTGAGCCATACATCCACATATACCAATTAATAAATCAGGTTTACTTTGCTTTAAATGTTTTAAAACACCTAAAAAACCAAATACTTTATCATGAGCATTCTCACGTATCGCACAAGTATTTAATATAACAACATCAGCATCTTCTATAGAATCTACTAATGTAAAACCAACACTCTTCATCATACCTCTTATTTTTTCAGAATCATGTTCATTCATCTGACAACCATAAGTTCTAACAAAAAATGTTTTTCCTTTTCCAAATTTATCAAAATTCTTATCATAATCTACATATTTTATTTCATTTTGATTTCTCTTTTTAGCATCTAACATATTAGGTGTTTTCATATTAATCAACTCCAGCGTATATTATATCAAACATTATATAAAAAAGAAACAATATCATTTATATTGTTTCAAAACATCTTTAACTAACTTTAGAGCACTATCACTATCAAGTTCACCTTCATTTTCAGATACTACTTTACCATCATATGTAATAAATGTATAAGGTACATATCCTCTATAACCAGGTATTTCTATACTATTAGTATAAGCAATGTATTTTTCATTTTCTAACTTATCAACTTCTATAAAATATAGTTTTACATTATTATCAGTTGCTACTTTTTCAATAATAGGATTAAAGTTATGACAATGAGGACAAGTACTACTAGCTATAACATTAATAATAACATTTTTACTTTTAACTTCTTTTAACCATTTTTCAGTATCAAAACTATCACTTTTAACTATTGATGCTTCTATCTTTTCATCACTGTTATTTTCATCTATTATTTCTTCTTTTGATGGTTCATCTTCTATAGAATCATCTAACTTTTTACTTTTACCATCATTACAGTAGCAGTAGTTACCTTCTACTTTATATCCACTACCAACACAATAAACAGAACATTCTGCTTCTTCTATAGATATCTCTCCACCATTTCTAATACCTTCAATTATAAATAAAGCAATAAACACATAACCCACAATATGTGGAAGTAAAAGAAGAGAAAAAAGTTTTTTAAATGTTTTTTCCATTCTATAATCTTCTTGATAATTTAAGCAATAATAAAGTATACCCATAGGAAGACAAAAAAGCAATAAAAGTATCATTATCTTATATCTAGTTTCATTAACACGCTTAACAATTTTATTTCCACAATACGGACAAAACTCCGCATTAATATCTACTTCAGCTTTACAATTACTACACTTCATATTCTCACCTATCATAAAAATTATAACATAATAAAAAAGATTTAAAAACTAATTTAAATCTTTTAATTCAAATATTACATCACGAAGTTCAGTTGCCCTTTCAAAGTCTAATCTACTTGCCGCTTCTCTCATTTCTATTTCAAGTTTATGAATCATATCATTTAACTCTTTCTTAGAATATTTTTTCTTTTCTATCTTTTGTTCTTCAACTTCGTTAGTTATTGCTTCCTTAATATCTTTAACTATTGTTTTAGGAACAATACCATGGTCTTTATTATATTTTTCTTGTATAGCACGTCTTCTATTAGTTTCACTAATTGCAATCTTCATTGCATCACTCATAGTATCAGCATACATTATTACTTTACCATTTTGATTTCTAGCAGCTCTACCTATAGTTTGTATTAAGCTTCTATCGCTTCTTAAGAATCCTTGCTTATCTGCATCCATAATACAAATTAATGATACTTCTGGTATATCAATTCCTTCACGAAGAAGATTTATTCCAACTACCACATCTATTTTACCAAGTCTAAGATTACGTATTATATTAAGTCTTTCTAGAGTTTTAATTTCATTATGTAAGTATGTAACTTTATATCCAAGTTCTTTTAAATAAGTAGTTAATTCTTCACTCATACGTATAGTAAGTGTAGTAATAAGTACTCTTTCATTTTTAGCTATTCTATCATTTATTTCTTCAATAATATTATCTATTTGATTCTTAGTTGGTCTTACATCAATTATTGGATCTAATAATCCAGTAGGCCTAATAATTTGTTCAACTGGTTTATCTACAAGTGATAATTCATAATCACCAGGAGTAGCTGAAACATATATTGCTTGATTAAGTTTAGCTTTAAATTCATCAAACTTTAAAGGTCTATTATCCATCGCACTAGGAAGTCTAAATCCATAATCAACAAGAGTTTGCTTACGCATATGATCTCCATTATACATACCTCTTACTTGAGGAAGTGTAACATGACTTTCATCAATAACAAGTAAGAAATCCTCTGGAAAGAAATCTATTAATGTTGTTGGAGTTTCACCTGCATCTCTAAGTGACATATGTCTACTATAGTTTTCAATGCCATGACAGAAACCAGTCTCTTTAAGCATCTCTATATCATACATAGTTCTTTCTTTAAGTCTTTGTTCTTCAAGGAGTTTACCTTCTTCATGTAATTCTTTAAGTCTACCCTCAAGTTCTTTTTCTATTCTTTTAGTTGCTTCTTGTATCTTTTCATCACTAGTTACAAATAACGAAGCTGGGAATATACTTATAGTTTTAACACTACTATTAACTCTACCAGTAAGTGGATCAAATAAACTTATTTTATCTATTTCATCTCCAAATAATTCTACTCTAATACCACTCTTTTTTTCTCCGATAGGTATTAGTTCTATAGTGTCCCCTTTAACTCTAAAAGTACCACGTTTTAAATCAAAAACACTTCTTTCATACTGCATACCAACTAATTTTTCAAGTATAGCATCTCTATCAATTATATCTCCTACTGAAAGATTAAGCATTTTATTTATATATTCTTCTTTTTCACCAATACTATATATACAAGAAACACTAGATACTATTATTGTGTCTCTTCTATCTATTATCGCAGCAGTAGCAGCATGCCTTAATTCATCTATTTCATCATTTATACTAGAGTCTTTCTCAATATATAAGTCTTTACTAGGAACATATGCTTCAGGTTGATAGTAATCGTAATAAGATACAAAGTACTCTACTTTATTATTAGGAAATAATTCTTTAAATTCAGCATATAGTTGTCCAGCTAATGTTTTATTGTGAGCAAGTATTAATGTAGGTTTATTAGTTTGAGCAATAATATTCGCAATAGTAAAAGTTTTACCAGTACCAGTTGCTCCCAAAAGTACTTGATTCTTTTTACCACTATTAACACCATCAACAAGTTCTTTTATTGCCTCGGGTTGATCACCACTAGGTTTATATTTACTTACTAATTCAAACATAATACTTTCCCTCCTTTAAAAACTTTATTAATATTATTTCTCTTTTTGCTTTTTATATTCTAACACCTACATCAATACAAAACAAGCGAACAAAAGAAAAAAGTAAACAAATGTTCACTTTATTAATTTAAATTCTCTTATTCTAAATAATTTACTTTTTTACCTGTAGCTTTAGCATATTCTATTTCTGATTTTGTTGATTCTCCAATATAACCTCCAACATTAATAACAAATATTTCATCGGCTAAATCAATTTTTCTTTTATGCATATCATCTAACATTTCTTTAGTTTTAGTAAGTGTACCTTCGTCCATATTTTCCCACACTTCACTATCACCTGAATGACCAAAAAGTCCTACTGATATAATAATATTGCCTTTTAATGTTAAGTCTTTTTGTGCTTTTAAAAATTCATCTTTAAACTTCGTTGAACCACATAAAGTTATTATTTTATAATTTCTAATCATAATTTTCCCTCTCAATTATTATAAATATTTTTTAAATCATTAATAAATCTATCAAATGGAAATTTATCACCAGGACAAGATGGTTTAACTATAGGATCAACATCCCTATGTCCTACTATATGATCTTTGTCTATTATAAAATCCTTATTATATTTTTCTTTAACATAATCAATTATTTCACACATAGCTTTTAACGATGCTTGATATTGTTCTTCAGTTAAAGTTCCATCAAATGATTCATGTTCTATCGTAAAAGTATAAAAATTAGCATTATAACTTCTACTGCTAACTAAAGGATTAGAAGAAAATTTATAATATGTATCTTTTTCTTCCTCATCTATAGTTCCATTAGTCCAAGCTCCATCTTTTAAATCAAGTGAATGAGTTACTTCACCATTTCTAGAAACTACATAATGAGTAGTAACTCTAGATTCAGGATTATATACAGTATTCACTATTCTTCCATAATCAGGACTAATATGACATACTATCATATCTGGTACATATCCATTTCTGTCTTCATACTTATGAAACCCATACTTTGGATGTTCTAATATTTCTTCTTTGGCTTCAGTTCTTTCTTTTATAAATATTTCTAAATAATTATCTTTATTTATTCCACTATATATAGATCCTAATCTGTCTATAATATCTTGATTATAAAGTTTCATAACAACAAAATAATAATATAAAGTTAATCCTAAATATCTGTGATCACTACTATCAATAACATAATTTATAGCTTTAACATAATATTTATCTTCTAAATCTTTAGTATCATATAAACAATAATAAATATATTTAGAGTCATCATAAGAAAGAATTTTATCAAGTAATAATTCTCTATCTATATTTTTAATGCTTCTAAAAAAGTAATGTATATATTTTTTATCATCACTATTTATAATACTATTAATAAACTTCTCTTTATTTTTAACCTCATGAAAATATGCATATAAAAATATATATCTTGCATTATTCGTATTTAATATTTCATTTTCAAATTCTAAACTCTCTTCATTAATTATTCTATCTATCATATTCCACCATTAATTATTTTCTATATAATAACATATTAAAGTCAAAATTAAAACTGTCATAAGACAGTTTAATATTTATATTGAATGAACAACACTACCATAATTAAACATTGGCATATCTGCATCAGTAGGAACTTTTGATACAAAATCTCCAAGCATCAAAGATAATTCTTTTTTACTAACAACAAATCTTCCAGTTGTACCAACATTCATTGGAACGTCTTCATTTACTTTAATAACACCAGGAAGTGCATTTACCATATCTATATTACATAATTTAGGAACAAAATACTCAACAACTGCATTTTCTCCTTCATAAGTAATTTCAATACTTAAAGCATGTCCTTTATCCCTAATCATCATAAGTGATTTATTAACACTAGGAAGTCCTATTAAATCAGTATCCCCACTTCCTGTATTACTTGGAAAAGAATCAAATATTTCTTTAGTATCAGGACTAGGTTTACCATATAAAGTTAATGAATAACCCGCTATATCTCTACTATCAATTACATTCAATGATTGTAAAATTTCTACATTATTAGAAACATACATATGAAGTAAATGCAAAGCTTCATTTACAGTAGTACAATTTTCAAAATAACTATCAACGCTTGCAAAAGAAGTATAACCAGCAAAATTCATTTTAACATCTTTAACAAATTCTTCTCTCATATAAGATATTTTATCATTGAAAAATCTTTTTATAGTAGATGGATCATATCTAAGATTTGCTGATTCATCAATAAGACTTTTAAAAAATGCATCTATTTTCTCTAAAGTATCTTTTCCTAAATCTATATTTCTTCCCATAAATTTAAATTCAGTTTTTAAATCTTTAAGACCTCTATATAATTTATCCATATACTCAACCATAGCATCCATCGTATATAAGTCAGCATCAGTTGGTACTAAAGAATGCATATCTTTTTTAACACACATATCAGCTGCAAAAAATCTTTCTATTTTATCAGTTTTTTCTTGTCTTTTATCTTCCTCGGTCTTCTTAAATATATCAAACATATTTATCACCTACTATAAATATATAATACTATATTTTTAATTATTTATAAACTTATTTTTAAATTCTTCATCTTCAAAATAATTAATACCTATATCACTTTTAACTTTATTAAGTATTTTATTTGAATGTTCAATTGCTTTTAATGTACCTTGTCTTAACATTTCAAATACTTCAGGTTTACGTTTTTCATAGTCTTCACGTCTTGTTCTAATTGGTTCCATTACTTCTTGCATAACATCATTTAAGAATCTCTTAACTTTCATATCTCCTAAACCACCACGTTCATAGTGTGCTTTTAACTCATCAAGATTCTTATATTCTGGTAAATATTTCTTAAAGTGTTCATCTGTTGCAAATGCTTCTAAGTATATAAACACTGTATTATTTTTAGTATCTCCCGGATCCTCTACTCTAATGTGATTTGGATCAGTATACATACTCATTACTTTTCTTTTAATTTCTTCACTTGAATCTTTTAAATATATACAGTTACCAAGAGATTTACTCATCTTAGCATTTCCGTCAGTACCAGGAAGTCTTGAACATTTTTCATTATCAGGAAGTATTGCTTCAGGTAAAACTAAAGTATCTGTTTTATATATTCTATTAAATGAATTAACTATTTCACGAGTTTGTTCTATCATTGGAAGTTGATCATCTCCAACTGGTACATATTTAGCACCAAAAGCAGTTATATCAGCAGCTTGACTAATTGGATAAGTAAAGAATCCTACTGGCAAATTATTTTCAAAATTTCTAAGTTTAATCTCATTTTTAATAGTTGGATTTCTTTGAAGTCTAGCAACTGTTACTAAATTTGAGTATAACATTGGAAGTTCATATAAAGCTGGTATTTCACTTTGTAATAAAAATGTTGTTTTGTCAGGTTCAAGACCAACAGCTAAATAATCAAGCATAACCTCCATTACATTTTCACGAATCTTTTCTGGATTATCAGCATTATCTGTAAGTGCTTGTAAATCCGCAATCATAACAAATTGATTATAGTTTCCACTATTTTGTATTTCTACACGTTTTCTAAGTGACCCAACGTAATGTCCAATATGTAATGGACCCGTAGGTCTATCTCCTGTTAAAGTTATATATTTTTCTTTCATAATTCATCTCCCTTAAATATTAATATTTTTTATTTTATTTTTATTAGTTAATATTTAACACCATCGAAACCCCTCATAATATTTTATCATTTCACACCTCTAATAAAAAAAATCTTATCCTAAACTAGGATAAGATTATAATTCTTATTTTGCCACCTAAAATAGCTTACCTATACCATCATATAGTCCCTTTGTTAACGAAGATGAGTACTTCGTATCATCCTACTACTATTTCAGATAATCTTTCATTGGCCCATTCAATATAATCAATCTTATGACTTTCCATCAACCAGTCACTTTCTATAAAGAATCATATACCTACTCTTCCAAATCCACAATTTACGAGTAAATTATAATATATTTTTTTTAGATTGTCAAATTATACTCCAACACTCATAGTTTCAGGAAGTGTACTACCACCATCTATTACTATTCCTTGTCCTGTTATATAGCTTGCTTCATCACTAGCAAGAAAAGCAGCAAGTTCTCCAAGTTCTTCTATAGTTCCAAGTCTCTTCATTGGAATACCGATTCTAATTCCTTCGATAACACTTTTAGGGTCACTACTATTTGAATCTTTTGCAATACCATCTACCATTGGTGTCATTATATATCCTGGCATTATAGCATTTACTCTTATATTTCTACTCACAAGTTCCATAGCAAGTCCTTTAGTAAACCCAATTAATGCAGCTTTAGTAGTTGCATATGCACATTCTCCAGTATCAGCCACCATTGGTCCGGTAACACTAGATAAATTAACAATACTACCATTGTCATTAAAATATCTAAGACATGATTTAGTTACATTCCAAGTTCCTTTTATATTAACATCAAAATGGAAATCTCTAACTTCATCACTCATATCCATAAAATTTTCTATTTTAGCAACACCAGCATTATTAACAAGTACATCTATATTACCAAATATTTCTTTAGTCTTTTCTATAGCTTCATCTACTTTATCTTTATCTCTTATATCAGCATGAAAACCAATAACATCATGTCCCTCATTATTAAGTTTAGCAACTACAGCACTTACTGATTCATCATAATCAATGATAGATACTTTAGCTCCATATTTTAAGAATACTTTAACTATTCCAAGTCCATTACCCATAGCTCCACCTGTTACTACACATACTTTATTCTTTAATTTCATAATTCACCTCTATTTTATAATAACAAAAAAGTAACTAAATTAATAGTTACTAATCACAGTCAGATGTACAATAACTTTTTTCATTAACATCAGTTATCATCTTTACAAGTTTTTCTTTCATACTAGTTAAATCTTCATTGTTCCAGAAATCTTCGGGGGTTTCATAACTCTTATTATTCCAATATCTAGTATCATCAAATCCAACTATTTTACCATTTTTAACAGCTATTAATGATGGAGCATATATTCTTCTATTACCTTCATCATCATATCTTAAATTATCTCCAAGTAATTTAACAGCTTTTTGATATAATTCTGTATTATCTTCTCTATCTTTCTTTATATTAAAATAATATACTTTTTCTAAACCTTCTTGTTTTGCTACTTCATTAATTATAGGAGCATATCCTCTACACCAAGGACATTCCGGAAATCCTAAAAATATAAGTCCAGTACCATTTTCAAGTATTTTATTTACTTCTTCAAGTGTTCTATAAACAAATACATTATCCTTATCAACTGGATACTCACTAGCAAACTTTTGAGCATCAGTTTCTTTATTACCTGTGCTTGTAAATCCTACATAGAAACCTACACAACATGCTAAAGCTAAAATAGTTCCAATAATTATATAATATAATGTTTTATTCTTTTTATCTTCTTTTTTCTTCATAATTCACATCCTTACATTATCATTTTAATATATTTTCATAAAAAATACTATAAATTTTAAGTTTAGTATCTAAACTTAAGGTTGAGTTATTTATTACAACTAGTTAAAGTTAAAGGAATTTTATATGTTGTAGTCTTTCCATCTTTTTTAGCAAGTATTTCAATATATATATGATTACTAGTATAATTCTTACATTTTGACTCATAATCATCAACTACAAACTCTACTTCATGCAAATATTCTTCTAGAGTAACATTTTCTTTTTTAGAATATTCACTTATTTTAGTAGTAACTCCATCATGAGAATCAAATAATATACATTCAACACTATCATATGTATTATTATCATCCCCACCACAATATTTAACATTAGAAATATATATAGAAGATTTATCTTTATTATAAGAAATACTTCCTGAAATAGTATAATTCTTACAAGCAGCACTTAAAGTCTTAAATTCAAACTTTTCTTTATGGAAAAATATAAGTCCTATTAACACACATAATAAAACAATTAAAACTATAATAACAGGAATATAATATTTATTATTCTTTTTACTTTTATTTTCTCCATCAAGTAAATCATCTATATTTATATTAAAGTCTTTACTCATCTGCTTAAGAATTGAAATATCAGGTATATTCTTACCATTTTCCCATTTACTTACAGCTTGATATGTTACTCCGTATTTAAGAGCTAAATCATTTTGAGTTAAATTGTTATTTTTTCTAAGTTCTCTAATAAATTTTCCAATCTTCTCTTGATTCATAACTACTCCAATCACTAAATATTATAACAAAAAAAGAATGGAATTTAAATCCATTCTATTTACTTTTAACTTCTAAAGTTCTAGCAAGTTTATCACTTTTATTAATTCTATCTATATGTTCAGCAAACATTGCACCTGCTTCTTCTTCTAAAGTTTTTAATAACTCTTCTCTATCACCACTATTACAATAATTAACAGTTGCTTCTCTTAGATAGTAATAACTATTATTTGTTTTATATTCGTGAACATAAACTAATTCATATCCATTATATTGACATAAAATTGTTTCATAACTATTTTTTCTTCTAGTAGTAGCATTTACTACATTGCCATATCTAACAAATAAACTAAGTGGCATTAATCTAACATCTCTAGAAATTTCTTCTTTAGAGTTAATATTCATACGCATTCCATAATCAGATAAACTTAAGTATTGATCTATTTCAGGATTACCAAGTACAAAAGGATCTGACTTTCTAGTATTATCTTTATTAAATGATAAGAATACATTATATTCTTCACGAGCAAATATAGCCAATAATAATTCATCTTTTCTAGTATCGCTTAATGATAAATCTTGTAATATTGATATTTGAGGTACTGTATATTTACCTTCTAGAGCATCATCTAATATCTTTTGAGCAACTTCTAAAATCTCTAATATATATTCAATTTTGTCTTTATCTTTATTAGGATCTAATCTTAATAAACTAATTTTTGATTTCAAAGTTAAAGCTATACGCATATTATTGATATATCTTCTCTTAGTAGTATACATATCTATAATTTCTTGAATTTTTTTAGTTGTACTAGTAAAAGTACCATATAAAATACTATTATCTAACTCTCTTAACATTGCATCTCTTGAATATTTATTATTTTCAAATGTTTCTGGCAATTTACTTATTTGTTTTTTAATTCTTAAATAATCTTTCTTACGAGTTTCAAAATAAGCAGCAACTCTAATAACTTTAGTGTTTATTTCATCAAATATTCTTTGTTCTTCACTTTGAGTAATTCTTGAATTCCAAAATAATTTATAATACTCATTAATACAAGCATTAAATGCTTTAGTATTTTTTATAGATTCATCTATTAAAGAAGCATCAAATATATCTTCAATTTTATTTACTAATTCTCTTCTTCTTTCTATAGCCATTTCTTCTAAACTATTTAAGAAAGTATCAACATCACATTGATATTCAACATCAAATTTAAATGAATTTGGAATACCTCTTTCTATACGAAATCTAGTTTCATAATTATGATATATTAATGTAACTCCTCTAGCAAACTCATCAAATGCTTTAGATAATTCCTTTTCATTTTTTGCATTACTAATATTTACTCTATTATATAAATTAATTATTTCTTGTTTTAATTTACTATCTTTAGCATTTTCAAAAATACTACGTACTTTTTGATCAACTTTAGAACGTTTTGAATAGAAAAACATAGTTTGAAAATCATCAAATGGATCTTTCTTACTATTAACACAATCATTAACTCTAGATATATTAACCTTTAAGTAATCATAAGCATTATTAATATCTATTGTTTTTTGATGATAATGTTGAAGCTCAACATCACTACATCCTGGATGTTTATCCGGATGGAATTCCTTTATTAGTTGTCTATATCTCTTAGTAATTGCTTCTAATGTTAATATTGTATCTAAATCAAATCCTAATATTTGTCTAGCATTTGTTATTGACATAATCTTAACCCCCCTTATTCAAAAGCTATTACATTATATCATAAATGATACAAGAAGTCAACTTTTAATTAAAAAGTCATTATTCATGACTTTTTTTCATTGTTAATTTCATAGGCTTTTCTTCTACAAAAGATATATTAGCATTTTCAATATAAGCTCCCGGCATTAAACAACTAATTAATAAACTTTTAACTTCTTGGAGACTTTTGCCTCTTATTTTAGTTGCAGCAGAATATTCATTTCCACCACCACCAAATAATCTCATAATTTTAGATACGTCGATTAGTCCTTTACTTCTAGCACTAACACTAATAGTAATATCGTCTATGTATGCCATTGAAAAACTACAATTAATATTATATTTAAGTAAATAGTCAGCTGCTTTAGCTATATCTTCAGGCTCATATATTCTACCACTATCTTCTGAATCAGATGCTATTGCAAAGATATAATTTTGAAAATCAGTATTATCTACTAATCTTTGAATGGCCCTATCATGTTCAAAATCTTCTAAGAACATATTATTAGCAATAGTAGGGTCTGCACCACTCGCTGTAAGCTTAGATGCTACTTCAAATGTTCTAGCACTAGTATTTTTACTTAATTTATTAGTATCAAGTATAATACCCGCTAGTAAATAATTAGCATAGTCTGGAGACAATTTAACTCCATATAAAAACAACAATCTTGAAATTTCTTCACAAGCACTAGATATACTCTCATCTACAAATAAATAAGGTGTTTTTATAGTGTGTTCATCAGTTTTATGATGATCTATAACAACAATATTTTTAAATTCGCTCAAATAGTTTTTTGTACAAAGAAGATAATCTTTATTAGCATCAACAACAACCATCATACTTCTAGGTGTTAAATATACAGGCAAATCATTGCTTCTTATAAAATTAAAGTTACCCCTAATACTCTCTAAAACCTTTCTAGTTTCTGGTTCTAATTTATCATAATCATCATCTATAACAATATAACAATTTTTATTATTTTTCTTACATATTAAGGCTATACCTATAGCAGCACCAACTGCATCAAAATCTGGCCTGATATGTGGAACAACAAATACATTATCGTTTTCTTCTAATAACCTATCCAAACTAGCCTTAATATAAGCACTATTATCCATAGCATTATCTCCTTTGAAAGAATAATACTATTTATTATAGTAAAAAAGACTCTAAAATGTCAATTATGAGTCTTTATTATCTAAAT
>CAVIUL010000021.1:0-18336 GCA_963645885.1 bacterium
CTATAATAAGACATTAAATGATAGTATATATAGTTATGAAATAAATAAAAACCTCAATCTAAACAATAGTACATTAAAGAATATAGAAATATCTTATATTAAAAATGACTTTTCTCATAAAAAATATGATCAATTAATGAACTTTCAAGTATTATTAAAAGAACTAATAAGTAATTTAACTTATATAATATCTTTATTTATAAGTACTATTTTAATACATAAAAATAGTATGACACTTGGAAATTTCTTATTATTTAATTCACTTATATATTATTTTACTGAACCATTAAAAAGTATATTAGATTTAGAACCAAATATTAATTGTTTAAAAAATATATATAGAAGAATTAATGATTTGTTATTAGTATCAACTGAAGAATCAATTAAGACTGATAAAGTTATATCAGGTGATATAATCATTAAGAATTTATCATATGTGATTAATGATAAAGAACTTTTTAATAATGTATCTTTCAAAATTAAATATGGAAGTAAGTTTTTAATACATGGTAACAGTGGAAATGGAAAAAGTACAATTATAAAAATACTATTAAAATACTTAAATGATTATAAAGGTAATATTTATATTAATAATAAAAATATAAAAGATATTGATTCTAATGTTATATCTAATAGTATGACTTACGTATCACAAAATAATTTTATATTAAATGATACTCTTAAGAATAACATTGTTTATGGAAGAAAAGTAAATGATGAAGAATATGAAAGGGCAATTCATATTTGTAATTTAGATACTTTAAGAAATAGTAATAAATTAAGAAATAATATGATTATAGAAGAAGATGGTTTTAATATATCAGGTGGAGAAAGACAAAAAATTATTTTAGCAAGAAGTATTTTAAAGGATAGTGAATTTATAATTCTAGATGAAGCATTAAGTGAAGTAGGTATAGAAGAAGAAAAAGAAATAATTAAAAAATTATTAAAATATTTTAAAGACAAAACAATTATTTATATTTCTCATAAGCAAGAAATTATTAATATGTTTAGTGAAAAATATAAATTAGAAAGGAGTAAGGCTTAATGCAAAAAGAAGAACTAATTAATATTAAAGGAGGTGCAAATTGGGTAGCTTTAGGAATTGGATCAACATTAGTGTCATTTCTAATTGGTTTAGTAGATGGTTATTTAAGACCTTTAAAATGTAACAAATGGAAATAAATGAATTAAAAGAAATAAAAGGAGGTGCCATATCTGGTACTATCATAAATGCTATAGTAAGATCAGTTACTTTAGCATTAGAATTAGGACGTAGTCTTGGTTCAGCACTAAGAAGAGCAAAAGATAAGAACAAATGCAAATATAGTTAGCGAAAGCTAACTATATTTTTATTAAAAAAATTATAAAAAAGAAGTGTATTTATAATTTACCTCTAATGATAATAATAGAAGAATCTAAACTCCAGAAATAGAGAAACAAAAGCAAGAAATAGAGAAACAAAAACAAGAAGAAAAAATAGAAAAGCAAGAAGTGAAGAAACTTATAGAAGAGTATGAAGCAAAACTTAAAGAATTAAATAGTAAATAGAAATATCTCAGCTAAGAGATATTTTCTTATTGTGAAAAAATTGTAAAAATACAAAAAGTCTTATTGACATATAATAATAAATGGTTATAATTATTTTGTTAGTTACCTAACCAAAGGAAGATATTATGAAAGATAAAAGTATTAGTTTAGAAATTAAAAAAATTGATAGTTTAATTGTAAGAAAAATAATGGCATATAATAAAGATGCGATTTATCATCTTACTCCAGTACAAATAGTTGTAATAAAGTATTTGATAAAGAATAAGGATAGTGTAGTGTATCAAAAAGATATAGAAAAGAAACTAGGCCTTAGAAAGTCAACAGTATCAGGAATACTTGGTACGATGATAAAAAATGGTATTATTACAAGAACTGATTCTACAAATGATTTAAGAAGTAAAGAAATTAGGTTAACTGAAACTGGATATAAGCTTGACAAAGCAATGAAAAAGAAAGCAATTGAATTTGAAAAACTATTACAAAGTAATATAAGCAATGAAGACTTAGAAGTTTTCTATAAAGTAACTAAACAAATACAAGAAAATTTAGAAGGAGAAAAAATATGTTAAAATTATTTAAAAACCTGGAGAAAAAAGACTGGATATATGTATTTATAAGCACCGTATTTATAGTTTTACAAGTTTGGCTAGAACTTAAAATACCAGATTATATGAGTAAAATTACTGAACTCGTACAATTAAATGGAACTATAAAGGAAATATTAGTGCAAGGCGGATTTATGCTTGGATGTGCACTACTTAGTTTTGCATCATCTGTAGTAGTAGGTTATATCATTGCAAATCTAGCATCTAACTTCTCAAAAAATATTCGTGAAAAGTTATTCAACAAAGTACAAAGTTTCAGTATGGAAGAAATTAAAAAATTCCAAACTAGTAGTCTTATTACTAGAACAACAAATGATATAGGAAATGTTGAAATGATGCTTACATTTGGTCTTCAAATGATAATCAAAGCACCAATAACAGCAGTATGGGCAATTGGTAAGATTTTAGGAAAGAGTTTTGAATGGACAGCAATAACAGGTGGAGCAGTACTTGTGTTACTTGCAATGGTAATAACACTTATGATTATAGTTTTACCAAGATTCAAAATTGTACAAAAATTAATTGATAGTGTAAATGGTTTAACTAGAGAAAACTTAAAAGGTATTAGAGTAGTAAGAGCATTTAACGCTGAAAAATACCAAGAAGATAAGTTTGAAAAAACAAATAAAAAACTTACTAACACTCAATTATTTAATCAAAAAGTTATGAGTTTAATGTCACCAATGATGTATTTAATAATGAATGGTGTCTCACTTGCTATATATTTTGTAGGAGCATCACTGATTAATGAAGCACTACTTGCAGATAAAATAACATTATTTAGTAATATGGTAGTATTTAGTAGTTATGCTATGCAAGTAATAATGTCATTCTTAATGTTAGCAATGATATTTATAATGTACCCAAGAGCATCAATATCAGCAGATAGAATTAACGAAGTATTAAATACTAAAGCTAAAATAAGAGACGGAAAAGAAACTAGAGCATCAGAAATCGGAACTATAGAATTTAAAAATGTTTCTTTCAAATATCCTGATTCAGAAGAATATGTTTTAGAAGATATTTCATTTAAAGCATCAAAAGGTGAAACTATCGCAATAATAGGTTCAACTGGTAGTGGTAAAAGTACTTTAATAAATTTAATACCAAGATTCTATGACGTAACAGAAGGAAAAGTATTAGTTGATGGTATAGACGTAAGAAATTATACTTTAGATGCATTACACGATAGACTTGGATACGTTCCTCAAAGAGCGGTAATGTTTAGTGGAAGTGTAAATTATAATGTAGGGTATGGTACTAAAACAAATTATGAAGTAACAAAAGATAAAATTAAAAAAGCTGTAAAAGTTGCTCAAGCAGAAGAATTTGTAGAAAAAATGCCACAAAAATATGAAGCAGCTATAGCACAAGGTGGAACAAATGTATCAGGTGGACAAAAACAAAGATTAAGTATAGCAAGAGCTATCGCAAGAGACCCTGAAATTTATATATTTGATGATTCATTTAGTGCTCTAGATTATAAAACAGATTATATACTTAGAAAAGAATTAAAGAATTACACAAAAGACGCAACAAGTGTTATCGTAGCACAAAGAATAGGCACAATAAAAAATGCTGATAAAATAATAGTTCTTGATAAAGGTAAATGTGTAGGAATGGGAACACATAAAGAATTATTAAAAAACTGTGAAGTATACAAAGAAATAGCATATTCACAATTATCAAAGGAGGAACTTGAAAATGAATAACGAAAAAGAAAATAAAACTCCAAGAAGAGCACACGGTCCAGGAGGAAGAGGACCAGGTGAAAAACCAAAAGACTTTAAAAAAGCACTAACAAAGTTAAATAAATATTTAAAACCATATAGAAACTTAATAGTTATTGCAGTAATACTTTCTGCATTAAGTAGTGTTTTATCAATCATAGGTCCAAATAAAATAAAAGATTTAACAAACGAAATACAACAAGGATTAATAGTTAACAAATCTAATATAGAATTATTAGTACAAGATATACAAAATGATATAAAGCAAAATATAATTTTAAATGAAACTGATTTAGAATCACTAACAAGCGAAGATAAAACAAGATATTATGAAGTTTTATCTAAAATGAACACTAGTGAAAATAAAGAAAATCTCATAGTAGAATTACCTGAAAGTGTAAAATTATTAATTTTTAAAGATACAACTATCGAAGGAACAATAATAACAAACAAAGATAAAGTACAGTTCATTAATATAATGAGTAATGCTGACATGAATGAACCAACTAAAATATATAAAGATTTTGATAAATTATCAAAGAATGTCAATGAATTAATTAAGCCAACAATGAACTTAGATAAAATAAAAAATATTACTATATTCTTAGTATGTGTTTATTTGATAAGTGCAATATTTAGTTATTTTGAAAGTGTTTTAATGGTAGTTGCAGCAAATAATTTTGCTAAAAGTTTAAGAACAAAAATATCTAAAAAGATTAATAAGTTACCACTTAAATATTTTGATAAAAATAGCTATGGAGATATATTATCAAGAGTAACAAATGATGTAGATACTATAAATATGTCACTTCAAAATAGCTTAAGTACTTTAGTAGGTGCTGTATCATTATTTATAGGATGCATCATAATGATGTTTGTAACTAATTATATAATGGCCATTACTTGTATATTATCATCACTATTTGGTTTTGCATTTATGGGAATAATTCTTAGCAAATCTCAAAAGTATTTTAATCAAAGACAAATAGAGTTAGGTAATCTAAATGGACATATTGAAGAAATATATAGTTCACATAATGTAGTTAAAGCTTATAATGGTGAAAAAGAATCATTAGAAAAATTTAATGATTTAAATAAAAAGGTTTATGATTGTAACAGAAAGAGTCAATTCTTATCTGGATTAATGCAACCTATGATGGGATTCATTGGAAACTTTAGTTATGTAGCTGTATGTATAGTTGGTGCTGTTCTTACACTAAAAGGAAATACAACATTTGGTACAATAGTAGCATTCATAATATATGCAAGATTATTTACAAGCCCACTTTCACAAATAGCTCAAAGTATGACACAACTTCAAACAGCAAGTGCTGCATCAGAAAGAGTATTTGAATTCATTGAAGAAGTTGAAATGAAAGACGAAAGTAATTTAACTGGAGTTTTAGAACCTAAAAAGGTAAAGGGTAATATTGACTTTGAACATGTTAAATTTGGATATGATAGTGATAAAACTATAATCAAAGACTTTAATTGTAATGTTAAACCTGGTCAAAAAGTAGCAATAGTAGGTCCTACAGGTGCAGGAAAAACTACTATAGTAAATCTTCTTATGAAATTCTATGAAATAAATAGTGGAGACATTAAAATAGACGGAATGAGTATTAATAATCTTACAAGAGAAAATATTCATGAGTTATTTATAATGGTTCTTCAAGATACATGGCTATTTGAAGGAACAATAAGAGATAACATTAAATTTAACAAAGATGATGTTAGTGATAAAGAAATATGGGAAGCATTAAAAGTAGTAGGTGTAGATCACTTTGTAAAATCACTTCCTAAAACATTAGATTACAAAATGGAAGATAACGAGTCAATTTCAGCAGGACAAAAACAATTATTAACAATAGCTCGTGGTATGATAGAAGATGCTCCATTCTTAATACTAGATGAAGCCACTTCATCAGTAGATACTAGAACAGAAGAACTAGTTCAAAAAGCAATGGATAAACTAACTGAAGGAAGAACATCATTCATAATCGCACATAGACTTTCAACAATCAAAAATGCAGACATCATATTAGTTATGAAAGATGGTAATATTATAGAAACAGGTTCACATGATGAATTAATGAAGAAAAATGGCTTCTATGCAGAACTTTACAATTCACAATTTCAAAATTAATCAAGGCTAGTCCTTGATTTTTACTTATAAAAACCATCATCCAATCATAAGATTAATTATGATAAAAGAATTTATAAAAGATAATAAATATAAAATTCTAATAGAAGAAAACACTATATGTATAAGAAACTACATAAGAATAGAAGATATATCACCATTAAATATTAAAATAAAATTTAATGATATGAAATTACTTATAAAAGGTAAGAACTTAATAATAAATAAACTAGATAGTTCAGATTTAAGAATAATAGGAAATATCAAAGGAATAGAATTTATTAATGAACAATAATAAAGTTAAAATAATTGTATATGAAAGTAGTAATAAATTCTTAAACTATCTAGTGTATCATTCTATCTATTATGAAGACTTAACTTTAAGCGATAATTATGTTTTGGTAGTAGATTACGAAGACTATAAAAAAATAAGTAGAAGATATAAAACAAAGATAATTAAATACTATGGTAAAAGATTTATTATTAATTATATTAATACAAATAAATATATGTTAGCTTCTTTATTTATTTCTTTTTTGGTGTTACTTCTTCTTACAAATACTATATTTAAAATAAATATTAATACTAACGATGAAAAAATTTATAATTTAATTAGTGACAGTTTAAAAGATAATGATATATCCTTATATAAAAGAAAAAAATCTTTTACAGAATTGAAAAGAATAAAAGATAAAATATTAAAAGAAAATGAAGATAATTTAGAATGGATTGAAATAAAAGAAAAGGGATGTGTTTATAACATAGAAGTAACTGCAAGAGTAAAAAATAAAGATAATATTAGTGATAATACTCATAAAGACATAGTTGCTTCTAAAGATGGATTAATTAAATATATTGCGTCCTCTTCTGGAGTTAAACTAAAAGATGTAAATGATTATGTAAAAAAAGGAGACGTATTAATTACTGGTAACATTATTAAAGGAGAAGATACTTTAATAACACAAGTAGAAGCTAAAGGAAAAGTTTATGCTGAAGTTTGGTATACAGTGAATATAACAGTACCATTTAATTATGTAGAATATGTTGAAACAGGAAAAACTATAAATCATTATTATTTAGATATTGCTGGTAAAAAGTTTACACTTACTGGAAAATACGATAGTACTACAACTATGAATACAAAGAAATTGATATTAGATAAACCATATTTATTTTTTAAACTTTATAAAGAAACAAAGAGAGAATATAAATATAAAGAGTTTAATATAAATGAAACTGAAGCCTACGAAGAAGCACTTAAAAGAAGTGAAAATAAAATTAAAAGTAAACTTAATGATAATGAGTATATTATTTCTAAAAAAGTTTTGAAAAAAGAGGTATTTCGTAGTAAAATGAATATAGAAGTATTTTTCAAGGTTTATGAGAATATAGGGGTTACTTCTAATATAGTAGAAAAGGATGATTTAAATGGATTCGGCAATTAGAAGTGTTATTAAAATGTCTTGGCCAACATTAGTTATAGTCTTAACTATTGTTGTTATATTAAGAGTAACTTATATAATGACTAGTGATAAAAGAAAGTTTTGTCTTTATGAAGAAATATTTGAAATATTATTTCTAGCATATCTAGTTTTACTATTCCAATTAGTAACTAGTCAAGATTTACCTGGTGGTGGTACTAATTTAATGCCATTTAGAGAAATACTTAGATATGATGTAGGTACTAAAGCTTTTTATAAACAAGTATTTGGAAATATACTTTTATTTATACCACTTGGTTACTTTGCAACTAGCTATTGTAAGATAAAAGGACTTGGAACTATTACACTAGTTTCACTATTATCAAGTTTAACAATAGAAGTAACACAACATTATATTGGTAGAACATTTGACATAGATGATATAATATTAAATGTTGTTGGTGGAATCGTAGGATTCTTAATTTATACAGCACTTAACGCTATTAGAAATCATATGCCAAAATTCTTACAAAGAGATTGGTTTTACAATTTACTTAGTATATTACTTTTAATAGCATTAGTATTATATGTATATAAAATTATTTAGGAGGGGTTATGGAAGATTATATAATAAACACAACAGACCATGAAGACATTGATTTTAATGAATTAGATAGAGTAATTAAATTTGCTTGTAAACATTTAAAAGTTAATAATCCAATGTTAAATATAGTAATAGTAGATAAAAAAAGAATACAAGAAATTAATAGAGAATATAGAAATAAAGATGCTGTTACTGATGTTATATCATTTGCATTTGAAGAAGTAGATGATGTAGAATATGACAATATTAGATTTTTAGGAGAAATATATATTTGCTACGATAGATGTGTAGAACAAGCTAGTGAATACGGACATAGTATAAAACGTGAATTTTGCTATTTAGCAGTACATGGTTTATTACATCTACTTGGATACGATCACATGACAGAAGAAGATAAAAAAGTTATGAGAGCTGAAGAGGAGAGTATTTTAAATGAATATGATATCACGAGATGAGAGAAAGAGCCAAAAAGGAATTAAAAAGTTTCTTTTAAGTTTCACTTATCCAATAAAAGGACTTAAATATGCCTATAGAAACGAACAAAATTTAGCGGTGGACGTAGGTGTTGCATTAATAGTAGTTATAGCTGGATTTATATTTAAAGTAAATCCCGTAGAATGGGCAATACTTGCACTTACAATTGGGCTTGTAATTTCATGTGAACTAATCAATACAGCAATAGAAGCAGTAGTAGATTTAGTAACAGAAGATTACCATCCACTTGCTAAAGTAGCAAAAGATACAGCAGCAGCTGCAGTATTCGTATTTGCGATAGTAGCTATTATAGTAGGATTAATAATATTCTTACCAAAAGTAGTAGCATTATTTTAATAAAGGAGTAGTATGAGAGAAAAATTAGAAAAATTATTAGAAAACAGTTATGCACCTTACTCAAATATGCATTTTGCGTGTATAGTAGAAACTAAAAACGGAAATTTCTACGAAGGTGTTAATATAGAAAATGCGTCATACGGAGGAACTATATGCGCAGAGAGAAATGCAATAAATAATGCAGTAACTCACGGAGAAAGAGAATTCAAAGCATTATATTTAATGACAAGTAGTGATGAAATATGTTATCCATGTAACATATGTAAACAAACATTTTTAGAATTCTTTGATAAAGATGTTATATTTAATATAATGACTAAAAGTGGAAAAATGGAAGTAATGACATTCGAAAAAGTAATGAACACAACATTTACTAAGGAGGACTTAGTATGAAAAGTGGTTTTGTAAGTATAATAGGTAGACCTAACACTGGAAAAAGTACATTATTAAATCAAATCATAAAAGAAAAAGTTGCTATTATTTCACCAAAACCACAAACTACAAGAAACTTAATCGAAGGAATTTATAATGAACCAGATACACAAATAGTTTTTGTAGATACTCCTGGTATTCATAAACCAATTGATAAACTTGGTAATGCATTAAATAGTCAAGCATATTACTCAATTAATGATGTTGATATACTACTTTTAGTAGTTGATGCTAGTACAAATAAAGGAAAAGGCGATGAGTTTATAATAAGTAAACTTCAAAATGTTAGTAAACCAGTATTCCTTATCCTAAATAAAATAGATAAACTAAGTGATAATGATATACTATTAAAAATAAATGAATATAAAGATTTATATGAATTCGCAGAAATAATACCAGTATCAGCACTTAATAATGATAATGTTGATAGACTAATAAAAGTATTAAAAGAATATTTGCCAGATAATGTTAAATACTTCCCAGGCAATGAAACAACAACAGCAGAAATGGATTTTAGATTATCTGAAATAGTTCGTGAAAAAATATTCATTCATACAAATGAAGAGGTACCACATTCAATATCTTGCAAACTTACTGGTTATGAAGAAAAAAATAATATAGCATACATCTATATAGATATTATTGTAGATAGAGATTCACTTCGTAAAATAATAGTAGGTTCTAATGGAAATATGATCAAAACAATAGGACATGAAGCAAGACTTGATATGGAAAAAATACTTGGCAAAAAAGTATATTTAGAACTTTATTGTAAAACAATAAAAAAATGGAGAGAAAAAGATAAATATATAAAAGATTTAGGATATTTATTAAAAGATGAATAAATAATTTATTTTTCCTGCAATATAATATTGTAAGGAGAAAATAAATGACAAAAAAAGAAGCATGGAAAAAATTTAAAGAAACAGGTAAGATAGAATATTACTTAGAATATAAGAAAGGAAATTAGCATAAAGAAATAATCTTTATGCTTTTATGAAGGTATGAAGATTATAAGTGTTAAAGGCATAGTAGTAAGTACGACCCCATTTAAAGAAACAAGTAAAATCATTAATATTTTTACAGAAGATATGGGTGTAATTGGCTGCGTATCAAAAGGATGTAAAAGTCTAAAGAGTAAACTAAGACTACCAAGTGAAAAATTTGCTTATGGTACATTTCATCTTTATTATAATGAAAAAGGTCTTTCTACACTTATAGAAGGTGATATAGAAAATTATTTTTTAAATATCAAAAGTGACATTCTAAGAATTAGTTACTTATCTTATATATGTGAACTAGCAGTACATGTTTATAAAGAATCAGAAAGTAATGAAGTATATAAACTTATGGAAAATGCCATTTTAAAAATAGAAGAAGGATTTAATCCAATGGTGATAACCAACATACTAGAACTTCAATATTTAAACTATATCGGTATAAACTTAAATTTAGATGAATGTGTTAAATGTGGTAGTTCTAAAGTAGTAACTTTATCTATGCCAAGAGGTGGATATATTTGTGCAAACTGTAGAGAAAATGAACCTATCATAGATGAAAAAGTACTTAAACTATTAAGACTTTATTATTATGTGGATATATCCAAAATATCAAATTTAGATATAGATGAGGGAACTTCAAAAACAATAAATCATATACTTTGTGAATATTATGATGAATATTCAGGAGTAAGATTAAAAAGTAAAAAATTCTTACGTGAACTAGAGTAGTTAAAAACTACTTTTTTTAATTTACATAAAGAAATAAATAATATATACTTATAATAGAGGTAAGTATGAAAGAATTTGATAATAAAATAGAAAAATTAAGAGAACTTTATAATGAAAAACCAACTGAGACAATAAATGAAATAAATAATGCAATTCTTAATATAAAAAATGGAAGAAGTAAAAAAGAAATTCAAGAAATGAAGAATTCAAACAAAGCACTAATAAGCGGAATATTCGCTGTATGCATATTTTTGATAAGTATTACTAATATAAAATATGGATCAGACCAGTTTATGATGTATTTTTTTGGAACAATATTTTTCCTAGCTGGACTATTTGTCGGATTAAATGTTCCTGTATTTGGAATAATATTCTTATTTAGTCATGGTGTTACAGGATTAGGTGTTATGTGTGCTAGTAAAATTAAGAGTATTTTAGAAAGTCCACTTATGACAGATAGCCCAACTAATTTACAATATTTATTAGTATTAGGAGCCGGATTAATAGTAGCAGGAATCATATCTGTAATATTCTATAACGTAAGTAATAAAATAAAAGAACAAAAGTATAGTTTACTAATTATATTAGCAATGTTCGTTGCTGGAATTACAATAATTCAATTACTACCAATGATGTTTTTAATATACCATTAAATTAAGAACTTTAAAGTTCTTTTTTAATTACACAAAAATTTCAAAAAAATATTAGCACTATGGTATTGACTTTGCTAAAATTGCATACTATAATAGTACTAGCACTAAAAGGAAAGGAGTGCTAAAGGAGGTATAATGTGATAGGAAGTAGACAAAGAGAACTATTAAGAGCAATAGTTGAAGAATATGTAAAAACTGCAAGACCTGTTGGAAGTAAATCTTTATGTAAAAAGTTTAAATGTTCTAGTGCTACTATCAGAAATGATATGGCTGCTCTTGAAGATTTAGGCTACTTAGAAAAGACACATATATCTTCAGGAAGAGTTCCATCTGAAAATGGATATAGATATTATGTCGATAACTTGATGGAACCAAGAAAAATAAGTGGAGAAGACATGCTTAAACTTCAAACTATATTTAACAACAATGAACTTGCTTTAAGCGACGCAATAAGTAAAAGTTTAGAAATTATAAGCGATATGACAAACTACACTTCAGTAATTCTTGGTAAAGAATCAAGTGATAACAAATTACAAAGAGTAGAAGTTGTTCCACTAACAAGTAGACAACTTATAGCTATAGTAATAACTGATAAAGGACATGTTGAAAACAAGAATATAAATCTTGAAGAAAACATTCCAGTAGAAGAAATATCTAAAACCACAGAATTGTTAAACAAAATGTTAGTTGGGACGCCTATAGATGAAGTTCCTAGTAAGTTAGAATTTGAAATAAAACCAATAATTGGTAATTATGTTCAAAATTATGAAGTAGTATATAATGCATTCTATAATGCACTTACAAACTTTGCTAACGAAAGGGATGTTAGATTTACAGGTAAAGCTAATATATTAAAACAACCAGAATTTGGAACAGTTGATGATGTTAAAAACATTATAAGTAAGTTTGAAAGCAAAGATATGGTGAGTAAAATCGAAGAAAGTGACGATGAGGTTAAGGTATATATTGGTAGCGAATCTGAAATAGATGACAATGTAACAGTTGTTAAAACAAAATACAATGCTGGTGGTAGGGAAGGCACTATCGCTGTAATAGGTCCAAAAAGAATGGAATATGAAAGAGTAGTAAATATGCTTGAATATCTAAAAGAAAATATAGAGAAAAAGTATAATAACGATAAATGATTTAAAGGAGAAAGTAAATGGCTAAAAGATCAAAAGACGAAGAAATAAAGAAAACAAATTGTGACGAAAGTTGCGATTGTGGATGTAATGAAGGAAACGAATGTAACTGTGAAGACACACATGAAGAAATAAAACAAGAAGAAAGTGGTTGTGCAGGTTCATGCGATGGATGTTCAGGTTGTGGAACAATAGATCCAGAAATGGTAATTCAAATCCTTGAAAATAGAAATAAAGAATTAGAAGAAAAATATATGCGTTTACAAGCTGAATATTTAAACTTCAAAACAAGAACTCAAAGTGAAATAAGTAAAATGCTTCAATACGAAGGTGAATCATTCATTAAAGAAATCTTAGTGGTTAAAGATAACTTAGAAAGAGCTATTATGATGGATGATAATGATTTATCTGATGAAGTAAGTAAATTCTTAAGTGGATTTAAAATGATACTTGGAAATCTTACTGCTTTACTAGACAAATTCGAAGTTCGTGAAGTAGAGTGCTTAGGACTAGAATTTGATCCTCATGTAGCTGAAGCTGTACTTACAGAACACGATGAAAATAAACCTGAAAACGTAGTACTTGAAGTATTAACTAAAGGTTATAAATACAAAGATAAAGTTATTAGACATGCTATGGTTAAAGTAAATAAATAAGGAGAGATGATAAATTTATGGCAAAAAGTAATAAAGTTATAGGTATAGATTTAGGTACAACAAACAGTTGTGTTGCTGTACTAGAAGGTGGAGAACCAAAGGTTATCCCAAATGCTGAAGGAAATAGAACAACACCTTCAGTAGTAAGTTTTAAAAATGGAGAAGTAAGAGTTGGAGACGTTGCAAAACGTGAAGCTCAAACTTCAACAAACGTAATTAGTTCTATTAAAAGATTAATGGGTACTAGTGAAAAAGTAGAAGCAGAAGGAAAGAAATATACACCAGAAGAAATAAGTGCTAAAATTCTTATGAATTTAAAAGAAACTGCAGAAGCTTATTTAGGTGGAGAAGTAACAAAGGCTGTTATTACGGTTCCAGCATACTTCAACGATGCTCAAAGACAAGCTACTAAGAATGCAGGTAAAATCGCAGGATTAGATGTTGAAAGAATTATAAATGAACCAACAGCTGCTGCACTAGCATATGGACTTGATAAACAAGAAAATGCTCATACAGTTCTAGTATACGACTTAGGTGGTGGAACATTTGATGTTTCAATTCTAGAATTAGGTGATGGTGTATTTGAAGTTAAAGCTACAAGTGGTAACAACCATTTAGGTGGAGATGACTTCGATAAAGCAATTATGGATTACATTATTTCTGAATTCAAGAAAGAAAATGGTATAGACTTATCTAAAGATAAACTTGCTATGCAAAGATTAAAAGAAGGAGCAGAAAAAGCTAAAAAAGACTTAAGTGGTGTTAAAACTACTCAAATTAGCTTACCATTCATTACTCAAGGTGAAAATGGACCATTACATGTTGATATGACATTAACAAGAGCTAAATTTGAAGAATTAATTAGCGACTTAGTAGAATCAACTAGAAAACCAGTAAGAGACGCTCTTAAAGAAGCTAAATTAACTAAGAATGACATTGATAAAGTATTACTTGTTGGTGGATCAACTAGAATACCATGCGTTCAAGATTTAGTCAAAGAAGAATTAGGAAAAGAAGGAAGTAAAGAAGTTAATCCAGATGAAGTAGTTGCTATGGGTGCTGCTATTCAAGGTGGTGTATTAACTGGAGAAGTTAATGACTTAGTACTATTAGATGTTACACCTCTATCATTAGGTATTGAAACATTAGGAAATGTTATGACTGTATTAATTCCAAGAAATACAACTATTCCAACAACTAAGAGTCAAGTATTCAGTACTGCTGCTGATAATCAACCTGCTGTTGATATTCATATCTTACAAGGTGAAAGACCAATGGCTGCTGATAACAAGACATTAGGACACTTCCAATTAACTAACATACCACCAGCTCCAAGAGGAGTACCACAAATCGAAGTATCATTCGATATTGATGCAAATGGTATCGTTAATGTTAAAGCAAAAGATTTAGGAACTAATAAAGAACAAGCAATTACAATTACAGCATCTTCAAATTTAAGTGAAGAAGAAATCGATAGAATGATGAAAGAAGCTGAAGCAAATAAAGAAGCAGATAACAAACGTAAAGAAGCTGCAGAAATTAAAAATGATGCAGAACAAATGGTATTTGCTGCTGAAAAAACATTAAAAGACTTTGGTGACAAAGTAAAAGATGATGAAAAAGAAGAAATAGAAAAACTTGTTAAAAATACTAAAGATGCATTAGAAAAAGATGACAACGATGAAATTAAGAGTACAAGTGAAGAACTTTCTAAGAAAGTAATGGAATTATCAAGTAGAATCTATCAAGAACAAGCAGCTGAATCACAAAAAGCAAGCGAAAATGCATCTGAAGAAACAGAAGACAAAAAAGATAAAAAAGACAACATAAAAGATGCCGAATTCGAAGAAAAATAATTAGATAATTAACTGAGTTAGGGGCTCAAACACTTGAGCCCTTAATTTATATAAAGGAGAATTTATGGATAAGTACAAATGGGATTTAACAAAGTTATTTAAAACTGATGAAGAATTTAATCAAAGCGTAGATAAAGTAAACACTTTATTAAGAGAAATAGTTAAATACAAAGGAAGAATATTTGAAAGCCTAAAAACTTTAAAAGAGTTTTTAAAAATAGATAATGAAATAGATATGTTAGTAGAAAAAATAATTATTTATTCATATTTAGGTTATTATGATAATATGAGTGACGAGAACTTTCTTAAAAAGAAGGAACAAGCAAACAATATATCAAGTAATTCTTCAAGTGTTAGAGCATTTGTTACTCCAGAAATTCTAAGTAATGATTATGAAGAAGTACAAAGATTATTATCAGAAGATAAAGAATTAGAAAAATATAAGTTTGCATTTGAAAAAATATTTAGTGTAAAATCACATATACTTAGTGAGCCTGAAGAGTTATTATTATCAAATGTAAGTGAAACATTCACAACTGCAAGAGATGCATTTAATGCATTAGATAATGTAGATATAGATTTAGGCTATATAAAAGATGAAGAAGGAAAGAAAGTAGAATTAACTTCTTCAAATTATGTAAGATACATTACATCAAAGAATAGAAATGTAAGAAAAAATGCATTTAAAAAAGATAATAAATATTATGAAAAACATATAAATACTTTAAGTGCTTTATATGCAGGAAAAGTTAAAACAAATGCATTTATTTCAAAGACTAGAAAATATAATAGTATCTTAGAAATGTATTTATTCAGTGATAAAATAAGTACAAAACTATATGAAAACTTAATAAAAATCACTAATAAAAATACTAAATATTTAAAAGAATATTATAAATTAAAAGGAAAAGAACTTGGATACAAATTACATTTATATGATACATATGTAAATACATCTTCTATGCCTAAAAAAGAAATTCCATATGAAGAAGGAATAAAAATAGTTAATAAGGCATTATCTCCACTTGGAGAAGAATATTTAAAAGAATTTAACAGACTTTTAAATAGTAATGTAGTAGATGTATATCCTAAGAAAGCTAAAAGAAGTGGGGCATTCGAATGGTGTACATATGGAATAGACCCTTATGTATCAATAAACTATGAAAATGATATAACTTCTGTAAGCACACTTGCTCATGAAATGGGACATGCAATGCATAGTTATTATAGTAATAAAAATCAAGACTATATAAATGCAGATTATCCAATATTCTTAGCTGAAATAGCATCAACTGTAAACGAAGTATTACTTTCTAATTATTTAATTAAAAATAGTACAAATAAAGATGAAATAATATATTATCTAGTAGAATTTTTAGATAAATTCAAAGGAACTGTTTATAGACAAATGATGTTCGCTGAATTTGAATATATAATACATAAAAAGTATGAAAAAGGTGAAGCAATTACTAAAGATTTACTTTGCAAAACTTATTATGAATTAAATAAAAAACAATTTAGTGGTGCAGTAGTAGTCGACAAGGACATTCAATATGAATGGTCAAAAATTCCACATTTCTACACATCATTTTATGTTTATAAATATGCTACTGGATTTATAAGTGCACTTCTAATCGCAAATAAAATAGAAAATGATAAAGATTTTAAAGATAAATATATAGAATTTTTAAGTAGTGGTTGTAGTGATTATCCACTAGAATTATTAAATAAACTTGGAATAGATTTAACAGATGAGAATACACTAGATAAGGCATTCCAACTATTTAATGAAAAAGTAAAATTACTAAATGAATATATGAATGGAGAGTAGTTATGGCAAAAAGAGATTATTATGAAGTTTTAGGTGTATCTAAAGATGCAACTGAAGCAGAAATAAAAAGTGCTTTTAGAAAAAAAGCAAAAGAATTTCACCCAGATTTAAATAAGAGCCCAGACGCACCAGAAAAGTTCAAAGAAGCACAAGAAGCTTATGCTTGTCTTTCAGACAAAGAAAATCGTGCTAAATATGACCAATATGGCTTCGCAGCATTTGAAAATCCATACGGAAATGCAGGTGGAGGAGCAAGCTATGGAGGTGGTGCAAATCCATTCGGTAACTTCGACTTTGGAGACATCTTTGATGATCTTTTTGGTGGTGCAGGCTTTAGTTCATTCGGTGGATTTGGTGGTGGAAGTAAATCATCATCAAGAGCTCGTAAAGGAAGCGATTCACTATATGGAATGAAAATAGACTTTATGGAAGCTGTTTACGGATGTAAAAAAGACATTGACATTGAATACTATGAAAACTGTGATGACTGTGATGGTAAAGGTGGTCATGGTGAAACAACATGTTCAGAATGTAATGGTTCTGGTTATGTAGTAAGACAAACAAATACAATCTTCGGAGCAATGCAAAGTAGAACAGTATGTCCAGAATGTAATGGAAAAGGTAAAACATACAAAACAAGATGTAATAGTTGTAAAGGAAACGGAAAAATAAAAGTACATAAGACAATTACAATCGATGTTCCAGCAGGAATAGATAATGGAGAACAACTAAGATTAAGTGGTAAAGGTGAACCAGGAATAAATGGCGGACCTAATGGAGACTTATATATTGAAATAAGAATAACACCAGATGATAATTATAAAAGAGAAGGAAATGATATATATCTAGAAGTACCAGTTACAATAACAGATTTGTGTCTTGGAACAACAAAAACAATTAAAACAATCGATGGATATGTAGATTTAAAAATAAAAGATGGAAGTCAACCAGGAGATATCTTAAGAATAAAAGGAAAAGGTATAAACAATCCAGACTCATGGAAAAAAGGAGACTTCTATTGTGTACTTAAACTTATAATTCCAACAAGTTTATCAAGAAAACAAAAACAAATTCTACAAGAACTTGAAGAAACAGATTTAGAAGATTCAAATGAATTTAAAAAATTTGCAAAGTTAAATAAATAGTCAGTT
>CAVIUL010000022.1:0-18209 GCA_963645885.1 bacterium
ATTTCAAAGTCGAAACTAAAGATGATGAATACTTTGTTTTAGGAGATAATAGACCAGTATCAAAAGATAGTAGAATACTAGGAAGCTTTAATAAAAAAGATATTATCGGAAGAGTAGGAATAAGATTTTATCCATTTGATAAAGTAGGTTATGTAAAGTAATAATGAGTAGCATTATTACTTTTTTTTATGTTAAAATTTCTATAGTAGGAGTAGCGATGAATAAAGAAGATTATATAAAAATAGTAAAAGAGAAATTTAGTAAAAACACTCAATCCATAGTTATAAAACAAATTAATAACTATTATAAAGCAAAAGAAAACTTTAAAATTGAAAGGCAAAAATACGATATAGGAGAACAAGTAAGATTAGAAAAAGGAACACTACTTCATGGTACATATAGAAATATAGATGGACTTAAAGAAATTTTAAAAGATGGACTTATATCAAGTTGGTTTGTAAATGCTAGAACATCCAAGTATCCAAGTAGTGTAAGTGTATGGAATTTAAAACAAGATTATTATTTAAAAGATTATATTGATTTTTATTCTGGAGGAACTATTCTATATGCGGGTGTATTTGAAAGTGAAAAAGATACACAGAAAAATAAAACAGCTATAATTCCTTATTCAAAGATGAATAACATAATAGAAGAATCAAAGAAATATGATTGTCATATGTGGACGCTAGAAGAAACTAAAGAAGCAAGATTCTTACCAAGTTTACTTCAAGATAGAGTACAAATAGGAATAATATTTGATAGTAATAACAAATATATAGAAAAACTATTAAAAGGAGATATTTTATCAAATAGAAAACTAAAAGAATTTGTAAATCCAGCATACTACGAAAGATTTATAAAAGATAAAAAACATAAAGATGATTTCTTTACAGATAGGGAAAGTGCAATAATATTTGGAATTCCATCAAATTTCATAGAAGGAATATTAGTCGGAAGAACTTATGAAAAAGATAATAAGATATTAGATGAAATAAAAAAACTACTACCAAATTCATACATATGTAATTTAGATGGAATAGTTATAAGGTGATAAAATGGATAATGAATTAAAAAGAATAATAAGTAACTTAGTGTTCATATATGGAAAAGAAGAAATCGCAAGTATAATAAAATTTGCTATATATTTTAGATGCGATGACACAAAATTATATGAAGAATTTAAAACTAAACTTGGAAAAATAGGATTTTTAGATACAAAAGATATTATAGATCTTTTAGCAAAAAGATATGATTTAGATCCAAAACAAAATATGGAACAAATTAGAAACATGTATGTAAATAATGTTATTAATATGGGCTATGCATTTCATTTAACACCAAAGGCTAACGTTGAATCAATTGATGAATGTGGTTTGAATCCAGGTTACTTAGAAGAACAAGAAGATCTAAAAAGAGTAAGAAGTGAATTAAGTGAACAAGCAGAAAAAAGTCTGTTCACATTCGCAAAGGATGATTACAATAAATTATACTTTTCTAGAACATTAAATTTAAGAGTAAGTTATGGTAGAGATCCGGAATGGATTAGAGAACTAAACAAAAAAAGCAAAATTATAGATACATACATGGCAAATGAAACAGATAAGGCAAAAAGAGATTTAAGAGAATTAATGACTAAATATAATGCAAAATATCAAGATAAGAGTAGAGTATTATATTTAATACCCAACTCATATACATTTAATAAAAAGAAAGTATATACATCAGATGACTTAGATAACTTAAAAATGAGCCCAGAAGAAATAATCGAAAGATTTGAAAGCGTTAATAGTAGAGTAATAGATGCATCAGTTTCTACACATGTTCCAAGAACTGAATTAATATGCATAGATTTATCAAATGGAATGATACTTGAAAGCAATCAAGAAAAAATGACTGTATAGAATATTTATACAGTTTTTAAATAGCCTAGAGAAAGAAAAAAGTAATATATAAATGAATTAAAATTTCAAAGGGACATATTATTAATATGCAAGAATTTATTATAAGTATTATGAATAGTTATGGTTATATAGGAGTATTATTGCTAATATTAATAGAAAATATATTTCCACCAATACCATCAGAATTAATTTTATTATTTGGTGGTTTCATGACAACATATACAAAGTTAAATATTATTGGAATGATTATCTCATCAACCTTAGGTTCTTTAATTGGTGCACTATTACTATATAAAGTAGGGACGATATTTAATAAAGAAAAACTGAATATGTTAATTACAGGAAAATTTGGAAGATTATTAAAACTTAAAAGTAGTGATATAGATAATGCTGATAAATGGTTTACGAATAAGGGACAAAAAACTATTTTCTTTTGTAGATTTATTCCGTTAATTAGAAGTTTAATTTCACTTCCAGCTGGAATGAATAAAATGAACTTAAGTAAATTTATAATTTATACAATACTTGGTTCAGTTGTATGGAATACAGTTTTAATAGTCATGGGTTCAATAGTGGGAAGCAATTGGGAAAATATACTGAATATAATAAATATATGTTCTCGTTATATAGTACTTATTTTATTTATAGTACTTATAATAATTATAATATTATTTTATAGAAAGAAATTAAAAGAGTAGACAAGAAATTCTACTCTTTTATGTTATAATCAAAAAGAGGTATGAGATGATATTAAATGTAAGTGGAAGAACAGACATAGTGGCATTCTATACTGAATGGTTTATGAATAGATATAAAGAAGGATATGTAGACGTAAGAAATCCTTTTAATCCGAAATTAGTAAGTAGAATAAAATTTGAAAATGTTGATTTAATAATGTTTTGCACAAAAAATCCATTACCAATAATTAAATATTTAAAGGATATCAAAAAACCATTATTATTTCATGTAACACTAACACCATACAAAAGTGATATAGAACCACATGTTCCAAATAAATCAAAAATAATCGAAGGAATAAAAGAAATATCAAATATAATAGGAATAGATAATGTATATGTAAGATATGATCCTATTTTTATAAGTGAAAAATATACTATAGATTACCATATAAAAGCATTTTCTAAATTATGTAATTTACTCAATGGACATGTTAAAAAAATAATTGTTTCTTTTATAGATGACTATAAAAATGTAAGAAGTAATAAAAAATATATAAATGATTTACCATTCACAGAAGAAATTTATAGAAGTATAGGTGAAAATTTCAGTAAGATTGCTAAAGAGAATAATATAACAGTTCAAACTTGCTTTGAAGAAAGAAATTTAGTAGAATATGGCTTCATAAAAGGAGAATGTTTATCACATGAATTAGCTTTCAAATTAACTGGAAAAACATATAAATGTTGGAAAGCAAGAAAAGAAAGAAAATGTAATTGTGTAGAAATGGTAGATATAGGAGCATACAATACTTGCGGCCATATGTGCAAATACTGTTACGCCAATTATGATGAAAAAGAAGTAAGAAAAAACATAAAAAAACACAATAAGAATAGTTCTCTGTTGATTGGAGAATTAGAAAGCGATGATATAATAAAAGAGAGAATTAAATAAGGAGTAATTATGAAAGAAAAATTTTATAAAAAAGAAACATTACATGTTATTTTATTAATAGTTATCTATGTAGTATTAAATTCATATTGCATAAATTCTTTTGGTACAGCAAGCTACATAACAACTATTATAAATACACTTATCTCGGCATTTCTTATATTTTTGATAAAAGTATTAGATAGAACTAAATACTATGGACTTACTAAAGTGAAAAACTCAAAAAAATATTTATACTTTTTGCCATTACTTGTAATAGGTACAGTAAATATATGGAATGGTTTTAATATAAATAATTCGCCAAAAGAATTAATATTCTATATTTTAACAATGATGAATGTTGGATTTATAGAAGAAATAATATTTAGAGGTTTTCTATTTAAAATGATAGAAAAGGATAATTTAAATAAAGCAATTATAATAAGTAGTTTAACTTTCGGAATAGGACATATTGTAAACTTATTAAATGGTGAAGCATTAATACCTACATTATTTCAAATATGTTATGCTATATCACTTGGATATCTTTTTGTAACTATATTTATCAAAAGTAAATCATTATTACCTTGCATTGTTACGCATTCACTAATAAACTCTCTTGCTATATTTAATGTTGAAAATACTTTATCGACTTATTTAGTACCTGTAGCTTTAGTAATGGTTTCATTAAGTTATTCATTCTATATTAAAAGGAGTGCATAAAATGATAAAACTAAAAGATATAAACTATGAAAGGATTGGTGTAAAAGGGGAACTATTCTTGGTAGAGGAAAATCCAAATGAGGGTTTTAATTTTCCATACACTTTATTTATACCTGAGAATGTAGATGAAAACACTAGCTTAATAGTTGAGGGAGCCAATACTGGTAGACCAAGAAATAACATAAAAGACGCAGTAAATGATGTTATAGAAAGATGCATGAACATAACAATAATTAGATGCAATACTGAAACAAAATTTCCAATACTAACTCCATGTTTTCCAAGAATTTATACAAAAGAAGATGGAGAAATCTATACGCATATACTTTCTAGCAAAGTTTTAAACTATGAAAATCATGGTTTAAAAAGAGTTGATAATCAACTTGTAAATATGATAAATGATGCATTAAAACTTCTAAAAGAAAGAGAAATAAATGCTGATTCAAAAGTTATATTAGAAGGATTTTCTGCGTCAGCTAAATTTGTCAATAGATTTGCATTATTACATCCGGAAATTGTTAAACTAGTCATTGCAGGAGCATGTAGTGGTACAGGAATACTTCCACTAAAAGAGATAGATGGAGAAAAATTACTTTATCCAATAGGCACTGGTAATATGGATGAAATAACTGAAGAAAAACAAGAAGAGTTTAAAAATATCAAACAATTCTATTATATGGGAACACTTGATCCGTTAGATAATGACCCATTAGGTGAAAGAGAAGATGGAAAACTAATAAGTCCATCATCAATAACAAAAGAAGAAAGGGAACAACTATATAAATTTATAGGTAAAAAGATGTTACCAGATAGATGGGAGAACTTTCAAAAAATTTATAAATCTTTAGGAGTAAATGCAACATTCAAAACATATGAAGGATACGGTCATACACCTGAACCAGCAGTACAAGAAATAGAAGAATTATTGAAACAAGAAATAAAAAGAAAAACAATAATACTTAAACAGGAACAAAAATGAAATTATTAAGTGATATAGGAACAGAATTTGTTGTATATGCTGATGATAATTATGTATATAAAATATTTAGAAAAGACTATAAATTGAGTCATAAAACACCACAAGAATTAGAATTCTTAGCTTCATTAAAAACAACTAGAATCTTAATGCCAAGTTCATTAATTATGGAAGATAATGAGTTAAAAGGATATAAAATGCCATATATAAAAGGAAGTATGAATATATTAGATACTCCTATGGAATGTTTAATTAGTGAACTACACGTTATCGATGAAGATATAGAATTACTAAGTAACTCATTAGTGAGATTGATGGATATAAATAAAGAAAACACAATTTTTAATGGTAAGTTATATTTAATAGATCCAGGTAATTATTTTATAAATGATATAAAAGCTCTTCTTCCATATATAGAAAATAAAGAACCAACTCCAGAAGAAAAAATTGAATTAATTGAAGCATGGAACTATGATAAACTAAATAAATTATTAGATGAACTATTGTTTATTAATAATGACGAAATAGATTTCTATTTACTTAGAAAAATAATAGAATTTTTTAATCAAGAAAGAGCTAAAAGAAGACTTAAATCTAACTTTGATATATTTGAATTATACTTTGATAAACCACTATCAGTTAGAGAATCAATAAATAAATTTATAAAAGAATATATAAAAATAGATGAAAAAGAAAGACAAATGATATTATCATTAATACTAAAATAAATGAATATAAATATGAAAGATAATATGATATAATAATAAAGAAAAGCACTTTAGAGCAATTAAGGAGTGATAAAAATGAACGAAAACAGAACTAACATAAATTGGTATCCAGGACACATGGCTAAAACTAAAAGAGAAATAAGTAGCATAATGGGAATGGTCGACATAGTTATTGAAGTAATAGATTCAAGAGTACCATTTTCAAGTAGAATACCAGATTTAAAAAAATTAACAAGAGAAAAACAAAATATAATAGTATTTAATAAATATGATTTATGTGATAAAACAGAAACTGAAAAATGGATTAATAAATATAAAGGTGAAGGATATATAACTGTCACATGTGATTCTAAAAATTCAAATGATTATAAAAAAATTATTGAAGAAGTAAGAAAATTAATGATAGATGTTAATAAAAAAAGAGAAGCAAAAGGAATGCTTCCTAAAAAGGCAAAATGTTTAGTGATTGGTGTACCTAATGTAGGAAAAAGTACTCTTATTAATAAACTAGCTGGAAGAAACATCGTAGGTGTAGGAAACAAACCGGGTGTCACTAAGCAAATAAATACAATTAAAATTAATGAATTTATGGATCTTTTAGATACTCCAGGAATTCTTTGGCCAAAATTTGAAAATCAAAATGTTGCTCTTAATCTAGCATCAATGACAATTATAAAAGAAGAAATTCTTACAATAGAAGAAGTAGCAATTCATATATTAAAGAAACTAGACAAATATTATAATGAAATATTAAAAAAAGAATTTGGAATAGATTATTATAGTGATGACGAAGTAGAAGAATGTTTTACTAAAATATCTAAATGTAAGAATATCCCAGTAAATGGTGAAGTAGATTATGAAAGAGTTAGTTTAGTAATATTAAATTCTATTAAACAAGAAAAAATAAAAGGAATTACATTCGATAGAGTGTAATTTTTATATGTATCAAAAATGTAACATAATTGTTGACTTATATATTTAACTATGATATAATGTACACGTAATCAAAAGGGGGTTTTGATTTTTATGGGACAAACTTTAAGAGATAGAAGAGAAGCTTATGCAAGAGCAGATCTTGAAATGAATTTTAAAATATTCACTCAAGAACTATGTTATGGTACAAATACTATTGAAAGTGCTAAAAAAACAATTGCATTAGTTAAAAAAATATTTGTTGCTAATGGTTTTACAGAAGAACAAGCTATAGAATACATCAATCAAAATAAATATGTATTCGAAGTAGGTTATGCTAAATTAGTATCAATGTTAGCAATATTATCAATCGGAAGAGTAGATAATAAAGCTGTATTTGAAGAACCTGATTATTTAATTAGAGAGCAACACAATATTGCAAGAATGTATGATGCTGTTAAAAAAGTAAAAGCTGAAGGAAAAGAAGTAACTATTCCTGAGATTAGAGAGATAGAAAAAGCTAAAGAATCTCCAATTGAATATCCATTAAAAAAAGATAGATTAGCTTTATATCAAAAATCATATTTAGCATCATTAGTTAAAAAAACTAAAGAATTAGAAAATCAAAGAGTTATGAAAAAAGAAGAGTAGTAACTCTTTTTTTGTGAAATTTTAATTTTAAGGTTTACATTTATTTAAATTACTTTTATAATAAATATTCGTACACAGGAGGAAGCATGATTAAAAGTAATTTACCGGTTATTTTATTAAAAAATCTTGTACTACTTCCTTATCAAGAGGTTAGAGTTGAAATCAAAAGTGACGTAAGTAAAAAGGTCACTGAGATATCAAAACTATATCATGATAACGAAGTATTAATCGTGTGCCCCCTAAATTCTCTTGAAGAAAAGCCTGATACTTCAGATTTACCTAGAATTGGAGTAGTAGGAAAAATAAAAAGTATTATAGATTTACCTAATGGAAACATGAGAGTAATCATCTATGGACTCTATAGAGTTAAAGTAATAAGCTATGTAAATTATTCAAACGAAGAAGATATTTTAGATAGCATAATAACAGGAATTGAAACTCAAGATAGTGAAATAGAATGTTCTGCATATCAAAGAAAATTAATGACAGAATTAGAAAGCTATGTTAATAAAAATCCATTTATAACAAACTCAATAATGTCTCAAATAAAAAGTAATGTATCATTAGATAAATTAACTGATTTAATAGGTAATTTCTTACCACTTAGTTTTGAGAAAAAACTTAATTTAATGCTTGATGCATCATCAATAAGTAGAAGTAAATTATTAATTAAAGAATTAGCTATTGAAAGCGCAGTAATGGATCTAGAAGGTCATATAGAAACTGAGATTAAAAAAGGCCTTGATGATACTCAAAAAGAATTTATATTAAAAGAAAAACTAAAAGTAATAAAAAATGAACTAGGTCAAAATGATACAAAAGATGGCGATGTAGAAAAATTTAAAGAAAAATTAAATATTGAAGAATTTCCAGAAAGAATAAAGACAAAACTTTTAACTGAAATAGAAAGATATAGTGCAACTAGTGAAGTAAGTCCAGATGCTGGTGTCATTAGAAATTATATTGAGTATTTATTATCAGTACCATGGTACAAAGAAACAAAAGATGAAAAAGACTTATTAAAAATAGAAAAGAAATTAAATGAATCTCACTATGGAATGGAAAATGCTAAAACAAGAATTATCGAATATATTGCAGTTAAGAGTATATCTCCAGAAATAAATAGTCCAATTCTTTGCTTAGTAGGTCCTCCAGGTGTTGGTAAAACTACATTTGCTGAATCAATATCATATGCATTAAATAGAAATTTCGTAAAAATATCTTTAGGTGGTATGAGCGACTCTTCAGAATTAGTAGGACATAGAAGAGCATACATAGGATCAAATCCAGGTAAAATAGTTTCATCTCTTATAAGATGTGAAAGCAATAATCCAGTATTTCTATTAGATGAAGTAGATAAATTAAAAAAGGATTATAAGGGTGATCCCGCATCAACCCTTCTAGATATACTTGACGTAAGTCAAAATAAAAGATTCGTAGATAATTATATTGATGAAGAAATAGACTTAAGTAAAATACTATTTATATTAACAGCTAACGATATATCACAAATACCAGCAGCTCTACTAGACAGACTTGAAATAATAGACTTAACTGGATACACAGATAGCGAAAAATTATTAATATGTGAAAATTATTTAATACCAAATATTTTAAAGAAAGCAGGACTAAAAAATACAGTAATTAAATTTGAAACACCTGCGATAGTAAAAATTATAGAAGAATATACAAACGAAGCTGGAGTGAGAGAACTAGAAAGATGCATAAGTAAAATAACAAGAAAAGTTATAACAGAACATATAAAAGCATCTAGAAAAATAGTTAGTGTAAGAATAAAAGAAGCAGATTTACCACATTATTTAGAACAAGAACTTTATAGTACAAAGAAAGCTAAAAAGATAACATCAACTGGTGTAGTAAGAGCAGTTGCTTGTAACAAATCAGGTGGAACTACACTTGATATAGAGTGTTCTTCATTTAAAGGTAATGGCAAATACACATTCACAGGTTCCCTTGGAGATGTTACAAGAGAAAGTATTGAAGTTGCAATTAGTTATATAAAAAGTAACAGTAAATTTTTAAATATAGACGAAGATTTTTTTGTAAATAACGATATACATATTCACTTCACCGAAGGAGCTTCACCAAAAGATGGTCCATCAGCAGGAGTGGCAATAACAACAGCAATCTTATCTCATATAAAAAATCAAAAGATAAGTGATGAAATTTCAATGACTGGAGAAATATCATTAAAAGGTGACGTACTAAAAGTAGGTGGAATAAAAGAAAAATCAATCGCGTGCTTTAGAAATAAAATAAAAACATTATATATACCAGATGATAACAAAAATGATATAGAATGGTTAGAAAAAGATTTAAAAGAAAGTATAGAATTTATACCAATAAATAATTACGAAGACTTATTTAAAAAAATATTCTCATAAAGAATATTTTTTTTCATATATTTTATTGAAAGGAGAATATATGAAAGAAATTATTCCAATTAAAAAAGATATTATATTTAAAACAAAAATAGGTGAGTTAAATAATATAAGTTTAGATCATGACTATAAAATAAACGATGATGTTGTTACTGGTACTGTCGCTATAAGTGGTACTTATAAAATGACAGAAGCTAGTGTTATAGAAGAAGAGTTTTATTATACAATACCATTTGAAGTAGCTATATCAAAAAGAATAGATAAAGATACAATAAAAATAGATATAGATGATTTTAAATATACAACTGAAAAAGATATATTAAAAGTTAATATTGATTTAGAATTATCATGTGAAGAAACAAGAGAGGAGGAGCCTATAAAAGAAGAATATGATCTTGATAACTATATAGATAACTACTTTGAAGATAAAGATATAAATCTTTTAAATGAAGAACATAGCGAAGAAATAAAAGATAACAATATAAATACAACTATCGATGCAAATATAAACTTAGAAAAAAATGATATAGATTTAAATAATAATATTAATAACATTACAAATATAATAAATAGTGAAAATAAATACTATACATACAAAGTATATATAGTTAGAGAAGGGGATACAATTGAAACTATATGTTCAAAATACAACATTGATATAAATGATATTAAAGAATATAACAATATAAATGAAATAAATGTAGGAGACAAAATAATAATTCCACAAATAAATGAGTAAAAAATTTATTAATAAAGTAATAATTGATAAAGATAAAGTTATTAAAAAGAGAAATGATGATGTAATAGAATTATATGATTATTTAGAAACTAGAAATTTTGATAATTTTCCTAAAATAATATCTAAAGATGATAGAAATATAGAATATGAATACATCGAAGAAAAAAAGTATCATGAGGTAACTAGTGGAGTAGAATTTATTAAAACTGTATCTATGCTTCATTATAAAACATTATTTTTTAAAGATGTAAGTAAAAACAAGTATAGAAAGATATATGATAAGTTATCTGATAACATTGATTACTTAAAAGAATATTATGAAAACATGATAAGTGAAATTGAAGAAGAAGAGTATATGAGCCCATCTCATTATCTTTTTGCTAGAAACTATACAGCATTAGATAGTTCACTAGTTTATGCTAAAAAAGAGTTAAAAAAGTGGTTTAACATGGTATCAAATAAATCAAAGGAAAGAGTATGCATAATACATAATAATTTATCTTTAAAACACTTTATCAGGGGAGAAAAAAATTATCTTATAAGTTGGGATAAATACAAGGTTGATACTCCAGTTTTAGATATATATAACTTTTATAAAAAAGAAGGTTTTAAATTAGATTTCAAATATTTAATGAAAGTATATAATGAAAACTTAGAATTACTAGAAGAAGAGAAAAAACTACTTTATATACTTATATCAATTCCTCCAAAATTAATAAATATAAAAGAAGAATACTTAAATACCATAAATGTCAAAGAATTTTACGATTATATATATTGTGGTATGGGAATTGTTAATGAAAATAAATAATCTACATAAGTAGATTTTTATTTTTTTTTGTTATATAATTAATACATAATAAGGGAGTGAAAGAATGAATAAAAAAGGTTTTATATCAATGACATTAGTATACACTTTTTTAATTTTATTCTTATTTTTAATACTTAGTGTAATGCACGCATACTCAGAAAAAAATAAGTTTTTGGATACTATAGATGATAAAATAGATTTAAGATTGACAACACCAACTAGTTATGGAATGACTATACTACAAGCATTATTAAATAAATATGAAGCAGAAGAAAGTGGAACTATAGATTATTCTAAAAACTCAGAAGGTAGTTATTATAGTAATGGTAGTTTAGTTCAAGATATGAGTGCAACTTCAAATGGATTTTATTTTACTCAAGTAGTAGAAGATGAAGATAATAATAAAATACATATGACAGAAGATGATAAAACAGTTTACTTTTTTAGAGGCGTAGCAGAACAAAATTATATAGAATTTGCTAATTATTGTTGGAGAGTATTTAGAACTAATGAAAATGAAGGAGCAAGATTAGTTTTATATGGTAACTATTCAGAAGGAAGTGGCTGTACACTAAATGAGTCAATATTACCACAAGCAGCATATAACTTAACATCAAATAATAATGCATATGTTGGATATATGTATGGAAGCAATTCAAGTTCTTATAGTACTACTCATGAAAATGTAAATAATAGTACAATTAAATCAGTACTAGATACATGGTATGAAAATACACTACTAGATACAAAATATGAAAAATTTATTGACGATAATGTTTTTTGTAACGATAGAGAAATAGGACAAGGTGGTTCTTTTAATGGACTTACATATTACATGGATGGAACTGGAACAAGTAATACTTTATATCAATCATTTAGAAGAAACGCAACAGGTGGAAAAGAAGGAACTTCAATAAGTATGAGTTCAGCATATCCAGTATTTGTTTGTTCAAACCAAGAAGATAAATTTACAAAAAACAATTCAAAAGGAAATACAAAATTAACTTATCCAATAGGAACATTAACAGCAGATGAACTAGTAATATCTGGTACATCATTCAAAAGTGGAAATAGTTCATTTTTCTTAAATTATGGATTAAATATATGGACAATGACACCAAGTACATTTACAAGTGGAGAAGCAAGGGCTGTAAGTATGCAATTATCAGGAGAATTAGTAGAAACGCCAGTTACAAGTATATATTATGTTTTACCAGTAATATCTTTAAAAAATACAACGTTAATAGGTGCTGGTGATGGAACAAAAACTGCTCCATTTAGAGTAAAGGTGAGCTAATATGAAGAAAAATGGTTTTATATTTATGGAAAGTTTAACAGTCTTAATAGTAACATTACTTGCTACAACATTATTATTAAGTAGTTATTCACTTTATGTAAGAAAAGCAAAAGAAAAGGAAAGCTATGACTTGCCAAGTGATAGATATCAATTATTTAATATCGCAACATTAGGTAAAACAGGTACAATAACTAGACAAGATGGACCAGGATTCATTGCCAATAGAAGAGCATATGATGCTAGTACAAATCCTAATGGATGTGAAGGAACACCTATAGCAAATAGACTTAGTAATTGTAGACAAGTATTTATAGATAATAATCTCGTATATTATATATTGATTTACGATATTGTAGAAGAATTATCAAAAACAGATGTAACAACAAAATATGATAGTGGAACAATAGAATACTTAAAAACACTAAGAAAATATAGTAAAGAAAATTATGAAGAACAAAAAGAGCAAGGACAATCTAATGGATATATAGTTGGTGTATTCTATAAAAATGGTACATATAGATATGCATCAATTCCACTATATAGTGAAGATTAAAGCAGGTGAGTTATGAATAAGAAAGGTTTTACACTTATAGAACTTATAGTTAGTATAATATTAGTAAGCATAGTATTAATATCGATGACAGGTACACTTGTTAAATTAAAAGATACATATAGTGTAGTAAATGAAGATGCAGATGCTAGGATATATGGAGCTACGATTTCTAAGATAGTGAATGATGATCTATTAAAAAATAATGGAATTAAAACAATAGATTGTAATGAAGATGAAAAAGTAAGCATATGTGAAATATCTATGGGAAACAATAAGAAAAGAACATTAGAAATTTTAAGAAATGAAACACCTAATGACTCAGAAAAAATAACTTCAAATGGAAAAGAAATTGGAACTAAAACATATGAAAAAACAACACTAAGATATAGTGATTCAACAACAGGAGATGTAAAAACAATTTTAATAAAAACTATAGAATTAGTTACTAGAACAAACAACGAAGAAGGAAATGATAATGTAACAACTAGTGGATATAAATTTACAACATTATCACAAGAATCATTTAAATATGAAAATGTAAATGATAATACAAAAGTAGATAAAATGACACATATAACAATAGGTCTTAGTGATGAAAAATATAATATTGATTTATATTCATCTGGTACATATGATAATTAATAAGAATGTAATAATACTAAACATTAACTTAATTGTTAATGTTTTTTTAATATTTATTTTATAATCAGAAAGAATACTAAAACTTTGAAATAATATAGATAAACTACTAAAGTTTAAAACAAGACTTGTTAAAGCAAATTTAATATTAAAAGGTATATTTAATAAAGATATAGATATAACACCACAAGTAAGCTCTAAAAATCCCGCTAGAATAGATAATATAGTAGAATTAATAGGAATATATCTAACAAATAAATTAATTATTATAGTAAATACTATTAAATTACCAAGAATAATAAAAGAAGTATTAATAGCTTTAAGAATAGACAACTTAAAACATTCAAAAAAACTTATATCTTTAGTTTCACTATTACTTCTTTCTATATAAGAATTATCTTTTCTCAAATATAATCCAATTAATATATTATTAATAAAACAAATAATCCAAAGTAATAAACCAACTTTAAAACTATTATAAAGAGAAATACCTATAACACCTGTGACGAATGCTATTGAAGGAAAATACGTATATATAAGTATTCTATTAGCTGTCTTAATATCTATTATTTTATTATCAAGTAAATTCTTAATATAAACTGCATTACTAGGATGACTAGTAAGAACACTAAGTATGAAAATAATACTAGTATTAGAATCAATATTAAATATTTTATTAATAAGTTTGCCAAATATTCTTTTAATAAATAAATGATAATTAAAATATATAAGAATGTCACATAATATAATAAAAGGAAATATAGTAATAAAAACTTTCTTAAAGAATAAAACGCTCGCATCATACGTAGAATCAATTACTACTTTAATATTCAAAATAAACACTATTAATATTAAGGTTAACACTATATATTTTAGTTTTTTAATAATTGTATTCATCTGTGATATAATATTATAGTTAGGAGAGATTTATGACAAAATTATTTAAATATATAAAAAAGGATATAAAAACTTATTGGAAAAATTATTTAGCTTTTATTTTAATAGTACCATGGTTATTTATTTCATTTGACTGTAATATTTACTCACCAGGTTCACTCGTAGATTTAACTGATAGAATAGAAGTTGATAGTAGTTATGAATCTACAGGAAGTTTTAATCTTACTTATGTAACTGCTAGAAAAGGAACGTTACCAAATATCATATTATCTAAGTTTTTCAAAAATTGGGATATAGTAGGTAACGAAGAAAATAGAATAGAAGATGAAAGCGAAAGTGAAATAGTTGAAAGAAATAAAATATACTTAAAAGAAACAAGCTATGACGCTATTATCGCAGCATTCACGGAAGCAAATATACCATATGAAGTAGAAAGTATAGATGTTACTGTAACACACGTTTATGAGTATGCTAAAACTGATATAAAAACAGGAGATATAATAAGAAGTATAAATGGTACAACTATAAAAGACTTTAATTCATTAAAAGAAGAAATAGCTAAATACAAAAAAGGTGACTCTTTAAAAATAAATGTAGAAAGAAATGGCAAAATAATAGAATGTAAAGCAGAATTAGTTAGCGAAGATGACAGAGTAATAATCGGAGCAACTCTATCAGAACTAAAAAATATAAAAACAGATCCAAAAGTAGAATATATATTTAAAGATAACGAAAGTGGAGCATCAAGAGGACTACTTTGCGCACTTGATATTTATAATAAGATTACTGAGTTTGATTTAACTAAAGGAGATATCATTTCAGGAACAGGTTCAATTGATCAATATGGAACAGTAGGAAGCATTGATGGAGTTAAATATAAATTAGCAGGAGCAGTAAAAAAGAAAGCTAAAGTGTTCATAGTACCAACTGGTAATTATAAAGAAGCACTATATGAAAAAGAAAAAAATAATTATGATATAGAAATTATCGAAGCAGATACTCTTCATAATGTAATTGAAAAATTAAAAGCCAGATAACATAGTAGAAATACTATGTTTTTATTTTGAACTATGTTATTATTTAAATAGAAAGGTAGGAAATATGAAAAAGAAAGCATTAATAATTTTATTAGTAGTTCTTGTTATAGTAACTATTATAAGTGCAAAAATCGTAATTGATAGAAGAGAAAGAAAAAGCAAAGAGTTATTTGAAATGTCACTGATTACAACATTCTATGATGCTATTAAATCTTATCAAGAAGGAACTAAATACATAGTTAGATCTAATGGTAAATTGTGTGATACAAATATTAAAATGCCATCATCAAACTATAACTATTATATTAAATTTAATGATGAAGGAAAAATATCTGAATATTATTTTTATAGTAAAAAATGGTTATATAAAAATGATAATATAAATAGTGATAATTTAGATCAAATAAATATAGAGAAGAACACAAATAATTTTAAATACGATTGTCCTAATAATGACTAAAAAGTGAGAAATCACTTTTTTATTTGTAGTGTTTTTTGAGTTTTTATCTAACTATAATAATAGGGAGGCAAATAATGAAAGATAGCACTATTAAAGAAATGTTAGAAAGTGAACGACCTAGAGAAAGAATGATGTCACTTGGAACAAATAACTTATCCAATGAAGAATTAATTTCAATAATACTTAAAACTGGTACTAGTGGTTATTCAGTAAAAACCTTATCAAGAAATATTCTTAGTGAACTAGATGACATAACATCTTTAAAAGATATGACAATAAATAGATTAACTAAAATAAAAGGAATAGGTAAAGTAAAAGCAATAGAATTATTATCTGCGATAGAACTTGGAAAAAGAGTATATTACGCAAATGAACAAAAAGAAGTAGTACTTAATAATTCAAGAAAGATATTTGAATATTTTAAGAATATTTTTACATACGAAAAACAAGAGAACTTCTACGCAATATATCTAGATACTAAATCTAAACTAATATCATTTAAACTATTATTTAAAGGAACACTTAATTCATCAACTGTTCATCCAAGAGAAATATTTAAGTATGCATTCTTAGAAAGCGCAGCTAGTGTTATAGTAATCCATAATCATCCAAGTGGAGATGTAAGTCCTAGTATTCAAGATATAGAAGTAACTGAATCACTTATGAAAATAGGTTCTATAATAAAAATACCAGTAATAGACCATATAATAATAGGCAAAGATAAATACTATAGTTTCTATGAATATATGAATACACTCAAGAATAAACTTTAGTATGACATACGAAGAATATAAAAATAATAAGAATCATAAAGATCCAAATGAAAATAATTTTTTCAAGAATTTATTAAGTAAATTTCTAACTATAATAGTATTCACTTTATTAGTAATTATTATAAGTAATAATAATCCATCTTTTAAGTCATTTGTAATAGACAAAGTATTAAATTCAACATTTGATTTTAGTAAGATTAATAAACTTATAAGTAATGTAACCGGAATATTTGATTCAAAAGAAAATACACAAAATGTTTCTAAAGTATATAGAGATAGTGAAAAATATAAAGATGGAATTAAATATATATTAATTGGAGAAGAAAATGTGTATTTAAATGATTCTGGAATAGTAACATTCATCGGAGAAAAAGAAGGGTATAATAATACTATAATAGTACAACAAAGTAATGGATATTATGCTTGGTATGGTAATGTATCCGAAAAAATAAAATTATATGATTACGTAGAAAAAGGTACTGTTATAGGAAGTGCTACTGATGAATACTATTATGTTCTTCTAAAGGATGATAAACCTATAGATATAAATGAAAATTAATATAAATAATTCTACTTATGTATGCTTACTTTTATCTTTTTTGGCAGGCTATTTTGAGTACGTATATTTATTCTTAATAACAATTTTAATACATGAATGTGGACATATGATATTTGCTAAAATAATAGGCTTTAAATTTGATAAAGTAATTCTTTATCCATTTGGTGGAATAACTATTTATAATGAAGACTTGAATGTAAGTTCAAACAAAGAATTATTTGTTTTATTAGGTGGAATAACTTTTCAATTAATATTTTTATGTTTACTTTTAATGCTTTATAATCATTCATATATAACAGAACATACTTTTTCAATCATTAAAAGAATAAATATAATACTAGTATCTTTTAATTTTATGCCAGTCTTACCACTTGACGGTGGTAAACTAACAAACATAATATTTGATAAAATATTTTCATATAGGCTTTCTAATATTATTAGTATAGCAATAAGTATATTTTTTATATGTATTTTTATCGTAAAAAACAAGACTATTTTCGGAGTAGTTTTAACTTTATTCTTAATAAAAAGTATTATTATAGA